>JBEKYG010000580.1:0-4119 GCA_049511215.1 Acidobacteriota bacterium
ACGGCACCTCGTCGATCGGCGACATCGCGATTTTTCAGAGCGATCCGCGGATTCTGTGGGTCGGCACCGGCGAAGCTAACAATCGCAACAGCGTCGCGTGGGGCGATGGCATCTACAAATCGAGTGATGGCGGCCAGACATTCCAGAATGCGGGGCTCAGAGACACGTTTCAGATCGCGCGCGTGGTGACGCATCCCACCAATCCCGACCTCGTCTATGTCGCAGCGGTCGGCAATCTCTGGGGCTACACCGGCGATCGCGGTGTCTTCAAAACGGCCGACGGCGGCAAGACTTGGCAGAAACTCACCAGCGGTCTCCCCGATGACGGCAAGACCGGCGCCACGGATCTCGCCATGGATCCAGGCAACCCGGAGGTGCTCTACGCCGCGTGCTATCAGCGGCTGCGCACGCCCTGGCGCTTCGACAGCGGCGGCCCTAACGGCGGCATCTTCAAGACGACCGACGGCGGCAGGACGTGGAAGAAACTCACCAACGGACTCCCGGCCGGCGCTACCGGACGCATCGGGTTGGCCGTGTATCGCAAGAACCCGAAGATCGTCATGGCGATCGTCGAGCACGGCTTCCAGCCCGCGCGCGGGTCAGCGGATTACTCCGACATGACGAAACTCGGCACGGGCATCTATCGTTCCGAGGACGGCGGCGAGACCTGGCAATACCTGAATCGCTACAACAACCGCCCGTTTTACTACAGCCAGATCCGCATTAACCCGTCGGACGATCAGCTCATTTACGTGTTGACGACCAGCGTCCAACTGTCGAAGGACGGCGGCAAAACCATCTCACCGGCGCCGCCCCCATTCGTGTCGAACTACGATCACCACGCGATGTGGATCGATCCGGCGATCAAGGACCGCTTCTATCTCGGTGACGACAAAGGGCTGATGCTCACGCACGATCAGGGCGCATCGTTCGTCTTTTTCGACAATCTGCCGATCGCACAGTTCTACAAGATCAACGCCGACCTGCGCGAACCCTACGCCGTTTACGGCGGGCTGCAGGACAACGGCTCGTGGGCGACCATGAGCTTCACGCGTGACGCCCTGGGCATCCGCAACGACAACGCCTGGAAGATGCACTGGGATGACGGCCAGTACGTTGCAGTCGATCCGACCGAATGGCGGACGGTGTATTCGGAAGGCACCCAAGGCTCGTTCCGCGTTGTCGATCCCATCGGCCATACCGACACTTCCCGCCGGGCGACCCCGCGCAATATCAGCAACTTCAAGGAGGCGACGGGGAAAGATCCCTCGGCTGCAGATGCGGCTCAGGCGCTCCGTTTCAATTGGACGACGCCGTTTATCATCTCGCCGCACGATCCCAAGACCGTGTATTACGGCGCGAACTACCTGCTGAAGACGACGGATAAGGGCTTGACGTGGCAGATCGTCAGTCGTGATCTGTCGAAAAACGATCCGGCCAGGAATCACGAGGGCACGGGCGGCCTTACCCGCGACGATACCGGCGCGGAGGGGTACGCGACCATCTTCTCGATTTCCGAGTCGCCGATTACCAAAGGCCTTATCTGGGCGGGCACGGACGACGGCAATGTCTGGGTGACGCGCGACGGCGGCGCAAACTGGACCGAAGTCGACGCGGCCATTCCTGCCGTGCCGAAAGGGCTGTGGGTGAGCCGGGTGGTGGCTTCGGCCGCCGATGCCAATACCGCGTATGTCTCCTTCGACGGCCACCGCAGCGACAACCGCGCGTCGTGGCTGTTTAAGACGACCGACGGCGGCAAGACGTGGACAAACCTGTCGAGCGGGCTCGCGGCCAATCAGCCGGTCTACGTCGTGGAAGAAGATGCGAAGAACCCGGATCTACTCTTTGTCGGCACGGAGGTCGGGTTGCAGGTGTCGTTGGATCGCGGACGAACGTGGCGCCCGATGACGAACGGCCTGCCGACGGTTGCGGTCTATGACATCGTGATCCATCCACGCGAGCGGGATGTCATCATCGGCACACATGGGCGGGGCATCTATATCCTCGACGATATTACCGCACTCGAGGAATGGCGCCCGGCGCTCGCGGCGAAGCCGACACATCTGTTCACACAACGCCCGGCCACGATCTGGGAGGATCAGAGCCGCACCGGCCAGATGGGCGATAACACCTATGCGGGTCAGAATCCGCCGTACGTTCAGCCCGCCAACCTCGCGCAACGTGACCGCGCGCATCTGGTGAACACGCCGCTGATCACGTTTTATCTGGGCGCCGGCGCAACCGGCACCGCGACGCTCGAGATCACGGGCGCCGATGGCCGGTCGCGCAAACTGTCGCTACCGGCCAAAGCAGGCATCACGCGCTACGCCTGGGACGGCCGTTTCGATGGCGCACCGCAAGGCCAGCGCGGCGGCCGTGGCACCGGCGGCGGCGGCGCCGCAGCGGTCGGGGGCAGCGCGACCGAGACCGGTGGCGTGGGGGGTGGCGGTCAGGGCGGCCGAGGCGGCGGCGCAGCCCATCCCGCACCCGGCACCTACTCCCTGAAACTCACGCTCGGCGACAGCACGGCAACAGGAACGCTGGTGTTGAGGGGAGATCCCATGCTGAGACAATAGATTCAAAGGTTCTATAGGAGCCAGATTCTGGGGATGGGGAACTGACGACGGCAAGGTCCTGACTGGATAATATTTCGACAATTCTTCACCCTCTAATTTCCCGCTTACATCAAAAAGACAGGCCTGATTATTGAACCTGAGGCCGATGACCCTGCGAGGCAATGTCCAACAGCGCAGGAGAGTTCGACACAGGCAGCCGGCGATTACTCTAACGCATCGGATGCAGGTCTTAGACTAAGAAATGGGCCTCTGGTTTTTGTTTTAAGGCCCCCAAAGAGGCATCTGCCCCGCGATTCTCCAAGCGCTCTCAAGCAGTTGCCGCCGTCAATCCCCGTCCTCCAATTATTAATACCAGGACCCATTTCATGCTCTGGGCGCCGCACCAAGCACGGGGCATTGTCGCTAAACGTCCCGCATCGGCCAGGCGAGTCCCATTTGCCGCTTGACATCGAATCGAGGAAATCCTAGCATAGGTAGTGTGTCTACGGTAGATGGTCTATCTGATCGACTCGATCTCCTGCAGGGGACTCTGGAGCTTCTCATCCTGCGGAGCCTGCAGCTTGTCCCGAATCACGCTTACGGCATTGCGCGGTTTCTCAAGCGGCAATCGGACCATGAGTTCGTTGTCGATAATGGCTCACTCTACCCTGCCTTGCAGAGGTTGTTACAGCGGGGCTGGATAACGGGACAGTGGAAAACATCGCCGAATGCTCGCCGGGCAAAGTATTACTGCCTTACCTCATCCGGCCGGAAGCAGCTGGCGGCTGCAACATCCAGGTGGCGGCGATTTGTGGAAGCCATGGGGCGGGTTCTTGCCCTGGAAGATTAAGACGATGCGGATGTGGTGGTCCAAACTGGCCAAGATGCTGACGGGACGGAGAGGACTCGCCGATGATTTGCGCGAAGAGATCAACGCCCACCTGGAATTTGAAATCCAGGAGAATCTCTCCCAGGGCATGGCGCCGGAGCAGGCGCGGAGGGAGGCGCTGCGGGGTTTCGGCAACACGACCCTGATTCACGAGCATGCTCGCGAGAGCTGGGTCTTTTACGCTCTGGAGACCTTTCTTCAGGATCTGCGCTATGGCCTGCGCATGCTCGCCAGGAGTCCCGGGCTCGCGGCCGCGGCCGTGCTCTCACTCGCGCTCGGCATTGGCGCCAACACTGCATTGTTCAGCGTGGTCAATGCAGTGATGCTGCGGATGCTGCCGGTGCATCAGCCGGAACGGCTGATGCTGTTGAGCTGGTCATCAAAAGCCTGGCCTGAGAAGGTCGTGGATGACGTCGAAGGGAGCGTCGATAGGGACAAACGGACCGGCCTGATGATCAGTCCGTCCTTTTCCTCCGCCAGTTACGAGAACCTGAGCCGGAATAATAGCGTGTTCTCGGCCACGCTCGCTTCTTCCTGCAATGACTTCCGCGTCAATGTAGGCCTGGCCGGCCGCGCCGAGGACGCAATGATGCAAGCCGTATCGGGCAATTACTTTCAGGTGCTGGGGGTTCCCGCTATCCTGGGCCGCGTTTTACTGCCGGGCGACGACAGGGC
>JBEKYG010000581.1:0-4110 GCA_049511215.1 Acidobacteriota bacterium
TTCTACGCCGGCATTTCCGGCGGCGCAGGCGGCTCTGGCCTGTTCATCGGCACGGTTGCTGGGGTGCACAAGGTAGTAGCCAATGGGGATCCCATGCCGGGCGGCGGGACCTTTTCCCCGGCAAGCGGCTTTTTGAACAACGCTGGAGCCGTGTTATTCTTCGCCAACTCGGCCACTTGGATCAGTTCGCCGACAACCGGAATATCCAAGGCAGTCGCTTCAGGAGATGCGGCGCCGCTGTCCCTGGGCGGAACCTTCAGCTCGACCCCAGGAGCCATCGGTTTCAACGACGCCGGTGAATTCGCCTTCACCGCTAACATAGCGGGAAGCGCTGTAACCACCTATGGATTGTTCCGCTTCAGCCCGATAAACGGGATCGATGTGGTTGCCTACCGAAACGAATCAGCGCCTGGCATCGCGGGCGAGAAGTTTTCCACTAGTTTTTTGGCAGTCTCGATTAACAACGCCGGCATGGTCAGTTTCCGCGGCACGCTGACCGGCGGAGCCGTGCTGTATGGCATATTCCAACAGATTGGAGGCTCGTCACCGTCACTTGTAGTCTTCGATGGCCAGGCAACCGCTCTTCCGGGAGGCGGGACCTATTCATTGTCCGGTTCGAGTAACACGCAGACTCTCGACAGTGGCGCCGTCTATTTCTGGTCTGATGTGATCGGAGGGGCCGCCGACTACGCAGAGTTTCTGGTCTCCGGAGGCAACGCTTTTACTTTGATGAGCACTGCCGACTCTCTTCCCGCAGGGGCCAAAGTATCAATGCGCGTGTTCGGACCCATGATCGCGGGTAACTATGTGGCTCTGTATGCCCAGCGGAACGGCGGACGGACAAGCATGATGATTCACGACATCGCGACCCATACAACCGCCATGGTGGCGACCGACGGAGACACCGCTCCCGCCGGTGTCGGCGGCCGTTTGAAAACAGGCAGCAACCCTAGCCTCTACGTCAACGCCAGTGGAACTGCCGTTTTCTCAGCGTCAATCTTCGGAGGATCGAATAACGGCACGGCGATCTTTATGCGTACCTGGGCCGGAGTGCTGACCAAAGTCGTCGCGAACGGGGATATCGATCCTGCAACGGGGAGGACGTTCAGCAGCATTTCCTTGTCGTTAGGCACGACATTCAGCGTCTCTTCGCTCAACGACGCTGGGCAAGTGGTGTTCCGAGCAACATTGCAGGGTGCTGCACCCTCACCGAGCGGGATTTTTGTGGTGACGCCCGGTTTGGCTCCTGTAAGAGTCGCGCTGACCGGTGATGCGGCCCCAGGGGGTGGAACGTTCCAGAGTTTCACCTGGTTCGGTTTGAACCAGGCGGGACAGGTCCCATTTCTGGCAAACGTACAGGTTGGCAATACGCAACCCAAAGGGATATTTATCGGAGCCCAGGGAACCCCTCCTGCGAAAGTCGCTGTGGCGGGTGACCCCGGCCCCGGCGGAAGTACGTTCTTGGATTTCCTATATCCCGGGTTCAATAACCTTGGGGAAGTCGCCTTCATGGCAACCTTGAACGGCGGGCCCGGAGGAGGAGTTTTTGTAGGCTCGGCCACAGGTCTGCCGATTCCCCTTGCTTTGAATGGAAGCGCGGCGCCGGCGGGCGGCAACTTCTCGATCACGAGCGCGCGTCCGGATGTTCTGATCAATGATCAGCATGATGTAGTCTTCCGCGCGGCTCTAACCGGAGGAACCTCCGACTCGGGTTACTTCCTGCGCCGGGGCGCTTTGGGAGGTTTACAGGCCCCGCTCCTCCAGGGACAACCCGCCGCCGGAACGTCCGGCATCTTCGCCAGCTTTCCAAGCAGCCTCAACAATCAACTGGGTGAGGTATTCAAGTTGGCTACTACCGGCGACATCATCATTTATAATGCCTATATCCCCGCCGGTGGGCAATCGACGTATGGGTTGTGGCGCGTAAAACCGGATAACAGCGTAGAGTTAATCCTGGCGCGCGGGCAGACCTCATCCCAATTTGGCGGCGGCACGATCGTGAGCACCATTGCTCAGGGTGGGGCAGTAAATGATGCCGGGTACTACCCCTTTACCGTCTATGTTTCCGGCGGCAACTTTGCCAGCGCCATCGTTCTATATATCCCGATCCAGTAACGGCGAATGGTATAGCCAGGCTAGAGGATTTCGCGATGGCATAGGACCTGATTGAAAAATCACGCCTAGGCACCGGGTGAAACCGTTCGTGTATGGCTGTGAGTGAAGACTGCGAATTCAATCTCATCGGGATGCAAGCCGGCGGCGGGTGTCGGCGATGAGCAGATCTTTGCCGCCCTTCTGCTTGATGTCGAGGAATTTGCGGTAGGAGCCGGCGGCGGCCGGGGACTTCAAACCCTCCTGCGCTCGTCCCAGGTAGTAGTACACCATCGGCGGCAGTGAATTATCCGCAGGCGATGCCGACACTCTCGCTCTTTTGGAAGCGGATAAAAACAAGCTGATACATACGGCCCACAGCGTAAAACTGCAGAGACGAGGCCGTCACTCTTCCTCTCCTTCAGGACTGATTTCTGACCCCAAACGACTTTAAGTTGACAAAACATACCACAGCGTGGTATGGTCCGCGAGGTTATCGGTTCCTATAGCCTGTTCCAAGAAGGTTATCGGTTCCTATGGCCCGTTCCAATTGCGGAACCGCCGCGCTCGGGTGTGTAGCGACCGCTGATTCTGCATCTCAAATCGAATGTTTATCCGAACCTCTTGGGTGGTGCGTATGAAGCGATCGGTCCCGCTGTTTTCGGTCATTTGCGTTGCGTTGCTGTGCGTGCCTAGCCACGCTCAGAACCCGGGTCCCAATATCAACATGGTATCGGGAACGCAATGGCCAGGCGGGGATCCGTTTCTCCAGCGGCAGAACGAGCCCTCCATCGGAGTGTCATCGCGCAATCCGTTGCATCTGATGGCAGGGGCCAACGACTACCGGACCGTGGATCTGCCGGGGTTGCCGGTAGGGGTGACCGCGGACGGCTGGCTCGGGCTGTTCAAGTCACTCGACGGGGGGCAGACCTGGAAGAGCACGCTGTTGCCTGGTTATCCGCAAGACACCTCGCCGGAGGGAACGGCATCGGGGTTGAAGGGATATGCCGCCGCGGCGGATCCAAGCGTCCGCGCCGGAGCCAACGGCCTATTTTACTATAGCGGCATCGCCTTCAACCGCGGCAACAATGCCCTCGGCAATCTCTTTGTCGCGCGCTTCATCGACAACAATGACGAGAGTGCCGACCCAATCCAGTACCTGGGCACCAAGATCGTCGCCAGCGGCACCACCAGCCAGTTCATCGACAAACCGTGTCTGGCGGTGGACATCCCCCGTGGCGGCGCGACCAAAATCACGCTCAATGGCAAGACCTTTGCCGTAGGAAATCTCTATCTGACCTACAGTGTGATCCAGGGGACGGATCCCAACATTCAGACGACCATCTATGTCACGCGATCGACCGACGGAGGCGTCACCTGGAGTCTGCCGAGCAAGATCAGCCAGGCGATATCCATCAACCAGGGGACGGCCATCGCCATCGATCCGGCCACCGGCGCCGTGTATGTGGCCTGGCGGCGCATTAAGAGGCTGGGCGCCGGCGGCGTCGTGCTCGAACCCGATGGCCTGATCGTGGCCAAGTCGGTCGACATGGGCCGCACCTTCAGTTTTACCAACGCGGTTCAGATCAACCCCTTCGAGCAGGGAACCACGCCGGTGTCATTCCGCACCACCATGTATCCGACCATAGCGGTTGACGGCTCCGGGCGAATATACCTGGCGTGGGCGCAGGCGGGAGTGGGGCCGTATGGGTCGGCGCGCATCTTGATGGTGACCTCGACGAACGCAACCACGTGGACGACCCCGGTGGTGGTGGCGCCTTCCACCAATGGCGGGCATCAGTTTCTGCCGTCGCTGTCCTTTGCCGCCGGCAAGCTGATGGTGCTCTATTACGATCAACAGCAGGACGGCACGGTCGGCCAATATGCGCCCATCGCCGGCAGTGGCGGCCTGTACACGGAGACCCGGACAGCGGCGGGCGATCTCGCGGCCACGCCTCCGCAACCAACGAAGGTATTCAACCAGTACCTTGCCGATGCGGCGCCGCCCAGTTTTGTCGC
>JBEKYG010000582.1:0-4106 GCA_049511215.1 Acidobacteriota bacterium
CCTTTTCCTTAATTGGGTTGATCATAAGGAGCCAAGACTATGTCGATTTAACGTACGGCTTCAACAAGGTCAGTCAAGCTGAAATAAATGTTGAAGACATAGTCCGGAACCAGACATAGTGGTTTTGGATGGCGTCTATGTGGTGGACGGCAAGGGCGAACCGGTGTTCCGGCGTGTGTCCCCGCCGACGGATAAGGAAGTTGGCCGTGTGGCGGAGCGTATACATCGCCGTGTCGCAAGGCTCATCGAGAAACGCGGTTTGGGGCCGGTAGCGGATCCGGACGAGGCGGATGGCCTTCGGCGCGACGAACCGTTGCTCGCCGAACTCTATAGCGCCTCGGTCTCGGGGCGCGTGGCGACGGGGCCGCGCGCCGGCATGCGCATAGCGAGAGTGGGGGACGAAGTGGCTCCCGAAGACGGTGCCCTGCCGTCGGGTCCCTGCTGTGCGTCGGTTGCCGGCTTCAGCGTCCATGCCGGCGTCTGCGTCCCCGCTCGAGACCGCCTGCGGCTGGAGCGGCTGGCACGTTATGCCGGCCGTCCTCCGCTGGCAACGGAGCGCCTGTCGCTTTTGCCGGACGGCAGGCTACTCTATCGGCTCAAGCGGCGCTGGCGCGACGGTACCACGCACGTGATCTATGAGCCCTTGGAACTGATGGAACGGCTCGCGGCGCTTGTACATCCGCCCAGGTTCAATATCACAAGGTACTACGGAATGTTCGCGCCTGCGGCAAGCCTCAGGCCCCGGGCGATTCCAGAGCCAGAAGCCTCAAGCCCGCCGCGGCATCCGGGCTGTCAGTCCGGAGTCGAGGCTCCAGCATCCGATCCGGGAGAGAGCAAGAAGAAGTGTGGCCGTCAACAGGCAGAAACCTCAAGCACGCCGCGGTATCCGGGCTGTCAGTCCGGAGTCGAGGCTCCAGCACCCGATCCGGGAGAGAGCAAGAAGAAGTGTGGCCGTAAACCGAGAAATTACCCGTGGGCTACTCTCATGTCCCGCGTGTTCGAATTGGATGTTCTCGCTTGTCCTCGCTGCGGCGGGCCGATGAGAATACTCGCTGCCATCGATTCCCCGGATGCGATCCAGAAGATTTTAACCTGCCTTGGCCTCCCCGCGAGAGCCCCGCCCATCGCCCCTGCGGTATCGGACCCAGACATGGCGTTTGCGTGGTAGCGGAGCGATCAATCTGCGCTGCCATTAGGTGCGCGTGCGCCTAAATGACCAATGAAGGGCGACTAATCCGCCCTGCAATAAGGATTGGTGTGCAAAAAAGCAGATCCAAGACCCCCGTTTGGCTATAAAATGCTGCTCGGGCCGGGGATCCATGCCCCGAAGTTGACATAATTGCTTTTTATCGGAAGCTGGAGAAGGGGACCGAAGCGGCGCGCCTCACGGGGGAACCGGAGAGAAGGCAGCCAATCCTACTTATCCTTCATTCTGAACTCATCGAGGTGATCCCGGTCCTGACTTTAATTGAGGAAGCGGACGGAGTCGACGGTCAGCGTGACGGCGCCGAAGTCTTCCTCGACGAGGCCCGACAGTACGTACGGACGCGAGCGGTTCAGCATGTGGCAGAAGCGGGCGTAGGTCTGAGGGAAAAACGTGGTCTCGTAGAGCGCGCTCGTGTCCTCGAAGCTGATAAACTCCATGGGTTCATCGTCTTTGCTGGTCACCACCTTCCCGGTTACCCACCAGCCGATCGTGGTCACGCGCCGGCCCACATGCCGGGCCAGATCCACGCCCCGGACGTGCTTGAGCCGCGCCAGCGGCTCGCGGTAGAGGTCCAGCGGATGCCGGCTGATCAGGAAGTCGAGCGTTTCCAGCTCGTGCTCCAGGACCGTGCGCGCGCTATACTGCGGCACCCGCGGAGGCTCAACCGCCGCGATGTCCTGGAAGAGCGAGCGCGCCACGGCACGCCGGGCCGCCTTCGTTTCGTGCCACGCCAGCGTCTTCCAGATCATCTCCGGCCGCGTCGCTCCCCCCGCAATCCCGTCCATGGCGCCGGCCTTGATCAGGATCTTGACATCGGACGGATCGATGTCGACACGGCCGAGGAAATCCTCGAGCGACGCAAACGGCCGCTGCTTCCGCGCCTGCAGCAGCGCCTCCAGGCCGGCCACCTTCAATCCCTTCAGCTGCATCAGCCCCACCCGCAACGTCCGTTCCTTTCCCCAGTACTCCTTCCGGCTTTCATTCACATCCGGCGGCAGGACCTTAAGCCCCATTCTGCGAGCCTCTGAGACGTAGGCGAAAGGCGAGTAGTATCCGCCCTGGTTCGCGAGCACCGCCGCCATGAATTCGGCGGGATAGTGCGCCCGCAGCCAGCATGATTTGTAGGAAACCAGGGCGTACGAGGCGGAATGCGGCTTGCAGAAAGAGTAGCCCGCGAAGCTGAGGATCATCTCCCAGACCTGATCCACCACTTCGCGGGGCACGCCGCGCCGGGCTGCTCCCTCGTAGAACATCTCCTGGTAGTCCTCGAGCTTCTTCCCCGCGCGCTTCTTCGACAGGATCTTACGCAGCAGGTCGGCATCCACCGCGCCGAAGCCCGCCATCGCCATGGCAATGCGCGAGACATCCTCCTGGTAGACCATGATGCCGTAGGTCTCGCCCAGGACTTCATCCATGATCGGGTGCAGCGGCTGCCAGGCGCCGCCGCGCAGGCGCCGGACGTACTCGCGGATGTACTTGTTGGCCGCGGGGCGGATGATCGAGCTGTGGATCACGAGGTGGTCGAAATCCCCGCGCCGACATTTTAACTGCAGCTGCCGCATCGCGGGCGATTCGACGTAGAATACGCCCACCGTGTCCCCCTTGCGGATCAACTCCTGAGTCCGGGTATCGGCCGTCGGGTCCCAGGTGGGGTAATCGATCGTCACTCCGTAATTTTCCCGGATCGCCGCCAGGGCATCGCGAATGACAGCCAGGGAGCGGTTTCCGAGCAGATCGATCTTCACCAGGCCGGCATCCTCGGCCTGATCCTTCTCCCACTGGATGATCTGGACCCCCTTGGGCGCGCGCTCGACGGGCACGTGCCGGTCCATCCGGTCGGGGACGATCACCACTCCCCCGCAATGCACCGACATATTGCGCGGATAGCCGTCCAGCTTCACTGCCAGCTCGACGATCTCCGGCCATGGCGCTTTCAGTTCCATGTCTTTATATACAGGATCGTGCTCGATGAACTCCGGCAGGTGGCGGATCGACCAGTAGTAGCCCATGCGCTCGGTGACGCTCTTGATCTCGGCCTCGGGCAAGCCGTACACCTTGGCCACTTCCCGCACGGCCGCGCGGGAGCGGAAACCCACATGGTTGGAAATCATCGCGGTCCGCTCCGCGCCATACTTTCGGAAGACGTAGTCGAGGATGCCGTCGCGCTCGTCCCAGGGGAAATCGACGTCGATGTCGGGAGGATCCGTGCGCCCTTCGTTGAGAAAACGCTCGAAAAACAAGTTGTGGGTGATCGGCTCGACGTGGGTGATCCCCAGGCAGTAGGAGACCAGGCTCGCCGCCGCGGACCCGCGGCCGCAGGTGCGGGCCGACTGCCGCACGATGTCGCGCACGACGAGGAAATAAGGGGCGAAGCCCTTGTCGCGGATGATTGCCAGCTCGCGCTCCAGCCGCTTCACCACCGACTCCGACAGCTCGCCGTAACGCGCCTCGGCGCCGCAATAACACTCCTCCCGCAGATACTCGAAGGAATCCGATCCGTCCGGCGTCTCGAAGGCGGGAAAGGCCGGCTTGCCGATGTCGAGATCCGCGGAACACTCGTCCGCAATCCGCAAGCTGTTCTCGAGCGCCCGGCTCAAGTGCGGATAGCGCTGTGCCATCGCCGCCGGCGGCTTCAACCAACGATCCTCGCTCGCCAGCTCTTCCTTCGGGATGCGCGACAGGCAGGCGTTCAAGTCGATGGCGCGCAGCAGGCGGTGCAGCGGAAAATCGGCCGGATCGACAAAGTGGACGTCGTTCGTCGCTACCAGCGGAATGCCGCTCGCGCGCGCAAACTTGAGCAGGGCCGGCTCCGCCGCGGGGTCGTTCAGCTCGACGTAAAGCTGCGACGTGCCGTTCTGCCTGCCGAGCGCCTCCAGCAACGGGATCTGATCACTCAGGA
>JBEKYG010000583.1:0-4095 GCA_049511215.1 Acidobacteriota bacterium
CGCAGAGGGGATCCGGCCGCTCGCAGGGTGACGAAGGTGGCAACGTCCCCCATCACAACTACGTTGGTTGGGAGAAAAATCATGGCGAAGGGCAGAGAGCATCTTACGAAGAGCAGGGGAAGAGATTCCCGTGGCACACGCATTGCCGTGGATGTTAAGCTCAACATCCTCCATACGATAGCGGATGCTATCTACGCGACATCGGCCGGCAAAGTTCGCGAGGCCGTGGCCAACTCCAGAGACAATGACGCAACGTGGGTTCTAATCGCGCTCGACCAAACGAACCGCCGCATGTCAATCATGGACAATGGGTGCGGCATTACCAGAGAGCGTTTCAAGAAGATTTTCGACAGTATTGGGTACGGCCTGCTTCAAGGAACGAACGGCCCCAAACTGTCCTACTTCGGTCTTGGTCTGATGTCAATTTTCCAGCTTGGGAACCGAGTCAAGCTGTACACACGGCCCCGCGATAACCCCGAGATACTGTCCCTGGAGATCGACACAGGTGCCATTTTTGATCGAGCCAACAAGGGCAAGAGCATTACGCAGTTGAGCACTTTCATCAACCCATTAAAGCCGGCGACCGAGACTGAACGGCGTAAGGCATCCATTGAAACAATCAACGAGGCGCTACAATCTGGTACGCCTTCGGCAATGCCAGCCAGTTTCACGGAGATCATCATTGAAGACATTTCGCAAGACGATGTGGAAGAGATGGGGAGTGCCGATTTCCGCGTTGAGTTGACCCAACTTCTGCCTCTCCGCCCAAGAGATTCAGGAAAAGACACAGAACCATTCCTTGGCAGGTTCATCGGTACGAAACGGGAGACGCTCGTTGAGTTGCTAAAGAATGCGGATTATTGCAAAGCTGTCGATGCGTATTTCGCCGTGCAGGAAGAAGCCGAAGAGGTGACGGCTATGCCACAACTCTGGAAGTATTTTCCGAGATTCAACAGTAGTATTACCTTCCGAGACGACAACGTCTATATTGGCAAGTCTGATGACGGTGCATTTGCCTACTACGTTGTTCATACCATCGGTGAGGACTTGCAGCGCGATCAAGGGGAAGGCGAGCGGGAAACAGGATTTTGGATTCGCAACCAGAACTTCTTGGCGAGGCGCGCCGATTTTCTGGACAAACCAGGACCGGGTCGAAAGCCTGCCGGAACCATCGACAAGCCACTGCGTAATTGGGTTTTTGGGGAAGTGTTCCACCGCGACATGAATGCCTTCCTGACGGTTGGCCGGAACGAGTTCCTATATGAAGGCCCTGGGTTCAAGAAATTCAGAAACGCTTTTCTTGAAAAGGTCGCAAGCCCCGTGAACAAGGCAATACGCGCTGTCTGGGAGAAGCGCAAGCCGATAATTGACAATTTCGTGACACCCTTTGCGAAGGTGGCGGAGCCTGATGGCCCGATTGCACGAGCGCAAGGTCGGCTGCGCCTCATGATCGGCAAGAAAAAGTCGGATCGGCAGTTCTTTGATGAGGCGCGAGCCCTGCTGGCGGGACGTCGAGTCCAGGCTATTGAGGACAATGCGGCCAGGGTTGACGTGATTCTGAGCAAGAGAAGCCAGCCCTTGATCCTTTGGGAAGATGTGGATGCAGTTGTTCGGGTTGTCCCAACCCCGGCGAAGGGAAGCGGAACCCACGAGGTCAAGTGGGATGCGCGATCCCAGAAGGTAGTGGTTGATGTGTCTCCCAGCTTGTTTGCACCTCGCCCAGTCCTGTTCCTTGGCGAATCCTTCGAGGTTGTTTTTGTGGCCAAGAAAGACAGCGAGCCAGGTGTGAGTATCGACTCCGATAAGAAACGTATTTATGTGAATCCGTTCAACGGGGACTTGAGCCAGTTCAGCATCTCCATCTTGGATGTCTACATTGCCTTGGAGGTGGCTGACGCAGTGTCGAAAACGAAGACGGAACTAAAACGCAACTGTCTCAGGTTGCTTGGGGCAGCACCTTCCGACGCGGCAAAGTTTGTAACCCCGCTCGGCGATGACCTCCGGCGATCCGCGATCTATAGGGGATAGGAGCACGACATGCCTTCACGACGGACCGGGGCCATGGCCGACGGTCTTATCGTCTTCGCCGACATCATGGACTCCTCCAAGTACAGCGCCGTCCTTGGATACTGCGAATATGCTAATAGGCTCCTCAGTTTTCAGGAGACGTTTCGGGCCCTCGGCCGGCGGTACTTTCCCGAGGTCGAGGACAAGGCTGTTGAGTTTTGCCATGTTGATGCTCGCGGCGATGAAGGAATCGTGCTTGTTGTCTGTCCGTCAAGTAAGAGGAGAGATAGGCAAGCGGGACTTGTCCTGCGAGCCATTGAGTTCTTGTACCACCTCAAAGGGGGACTAAAGTTCAGTGCCGTCTATGCAGATTCGGATCCGGCACCGAGCCGCTTTGATGTCGGCGCTGGAATCCATTGGGGGCCCGTGGTGCTGACAATCGCAGACAGGGATGGCCATTCTGTGATCGAGGGCATGGAAGGCTTCGCCATCAATTATGCCAAGCGAGTGGAGTCGTGTTCCCGTGAAGGCCGGCACTCAAGGATTCTGTTGTCATCGGAAGCTGCGCGGTGCTTGGAGGTTGAGCCGGTTCTCCTGGCCAACATTCGAGGTTCGATGAAAGGCATTCAGGATAATGTAGAGCTGCATGAGGTGGAAGCAGGCTTGTTTGATCGGATGGAGTTGCGGGACAGTGACGAAGCCGATGAGAAGCTTGTTCGTGAAGTGGAACACCTATGCAAGGCTCCGATGACGATAGACGCACCCTGGGTGAAGTCTCTTGCCGTGTCGGTTCTTGAGTCCGTGTGCGATAACGCGCCTGTAGATGCTGACAAGGCCAGATATCGTCAGTTGCAGTATGACTTGGCATGGCACAGCACGAAGGAAGACGATCCTATTCTGCTTTACTTGCGGAGCAGGGAGTGCCGTGAGTCTGGGCAACGAACGCGCGAGTTGCGGTATATTCGGAACATTCTCGGAAAGCACCCGCACTTTGTTCACGCCAGACTGCTAATGGTGAAAGCATGTTGGGCCTTGGCCCAGGGGAAGGCCGAGCGAGAAGACAGGCTGTTTGCGAAGGACACTGCCAAGGAGTTTCTCGACCGCTACGAGTCTTTTCTGAAGGAAGAGGAAAGGGTTGAGTTTCGGCGACTACTAAAGACCCCCGCGCCGGAGCGGAAGCAGACACGACACAAGCCGCGGTCAAAAAAGACGTAGCCGGCCTGTTAATGGACATGCGATCGCTTCAGGCTCTTGTCATACTCATAGATGGCGTATAGCCGATCCACAAAGGCCTTGGCGCTCTTCCCGTATATCGAATGGAAGGACTTGCGACTCTCAGTTATCATGCCGCGACGATAATAGAACAGCAGGCTGAGCTTCAAGGCGCGAAGAAGGGGCGAATTCCAGTGGGGCCCGGGGAATTTTATCTTTGATGCGATTGGTCGCCGATACTCCATAGGGAATGCAAGGACTCTATTTCTATTGAGCAAATCAATTCTATAGTAGAAATCCTCTGGGGAATCATTGAAGTTGTAAAGAACGTAAGCACGTATCTCCTCAGTGGAATTGCTTCTGGCTAGGCGTGTGGCCTTCATCAAGGCATCTTCCATCCCGACGTTGTCAAATGCAAAACGGATTGGACTGAGCTTGATGGTCGCAAGCTCCTTTGCCACTGCCCGGTCATAGAGCCTCGCGTCCAGTCCCTGATTGAAGTCAACGATCTTGTTGAGGCGCCGGATTGCGGCACAGTCCTTGACGAAGCTCGGTGACGCCAGCCAGTTGTTATCCCAGAACACGATGCGGGGGAGTTCTGGATTGACGTCCTTGGCCCAGTCTTCGCGGACCTCGAACTCCGGCTCGTGGGTCGCCACGGAGCAGAACCGACACTTGCGGGGACATCCCCTGGACGCGAACGTGATGGAAGCCTGCAAGGTCCGACCGAAGGTGAGCGAGTAGTCGGGGCAGCACTTTTCGGCCCCCCGGACTAGTCCGACGTGCGGCCGGATCCCGGTGGCGCTTTCGATCTCCGATGGCAGAAGAGATGCGGCGATGCCGCCGACCTTGATGTCCGCCCCAGGAAACCTGTCC
>JBEKYG010000584.1:0-4089 GCA_049511215.1 Acidobacteriota bacterium
AAGTCTTTCCTTCACGCAAGGGTCCTTCCCCAAATCTGTCCAATTGGCTAGCTTCGTAGCACTCGCACGCACAGCTTTGGAGTTTCGCGCGGCTCAGAATCTGCACTACACCGCGAGTGTGCACAATAATCTGCTTTTTCTGCAAAATAGCGGCTGTCAAGCTTACGGTGGGTCGGTCCGTCCCTAACATCGATGCAAGGAAATCCTGAGTAATGGCGAACTTTGCGGAATCCACTCTATCCTGAGTGATCAGCAGCCAGCGCGCCAGCCGCTGTTCTATATTGTGAAGCCGATTACACGCGGCAGTTTGTGCGATTTGCAGTCCCTGAAGCACCGCATAGCGAGTCAGCATCAGTTGAAACTGTGGAGTAGAACTTAAGAGGCTTTGCAAGTCGCCCGCTCTCATCCTGAATCCATTTCCTTCGATTTGTACGATCTCGCGCACTTGGCTCTTTTTCATGCCAACCGCCGCCGGTATCCCTGCAAACCCTTCCTTCCCCACCTCACCTACTTCAACAGTTCTTCCATCTTCTGTCTCAATTACAAGCGATACCATGCCCGAATTGGGGAAATACACAAACTCCAGGGGACGGTTCGGTTCGTAAAGGCTGCGATGGTGATGCAGGCTGAGAAATTCCAGGTGAGGACGGATGGCATGGTATTCGCTGTCGGAAATCGACAGAAGGAGCTTGTTGCTGACCGGCTTTCCGGCAGCATTGGTCCGTTCGCCCGACCGCGCGATTTGAAAGTCTTTTCTTGCCACAGAACTCCTCCGTGATGCCGGATGCCGTGATGCCTATTTCGTTCGCAGTCCGGAGACCGTTATTCACCAACATTCGTCCTGCACCAGAACTTGCCTGGCCACAGCGACGCGGGAATCATCGGACGGCTCTTACGCACCAATTTATTCTTTGAGACATTGCTCCGTCTGCGCAACATTGACCTTTGATTTGGTCAAAACTGCTCACTTCAGCTCATGAGGCCAGCAACCGGGTGGCGTTACTGGGAAATGCCGGGAGTTTGGCATCGAGAAGATCCATAACGGAATGCCCAACGCGCAAGTCCTCGAACAGTGCCGCATAGTTCACAAGCATCAGATTCTGTTGAAAAAGTGGGACTCGAGAAGGGATGTGGGAACTTCAACGATTTGGCGAGAGGCAATTGCGGCTATTCAGTTGTTCGGTTCTTCCTCCTTGTTCTCATCGATCTCGCTCTGGCGAACCTTCCCGTAATCTGCCTGACCGTTCAGGTGGTGCAGACGGACAGTAGCGGCTCTCGTTGGGCGAGGAACCTGACCAGCCGTTTGAGGTTCTGGGCCGTGGCCGCCAAGTAGAACTGTTCCGCGACGTTCCAGAGCCGCCGTAAGCGTGCCCGCCGCAACCCTACCCGCAGCTTCAGTTCCGAGAACAGGGCCTCGATCTTGTTCCGATCGCGCCTCGACTGGGCGTAAGCGGGAGTCGGCACCAAGTCGCGGGCCACTTGACGGGCCCGTTCATACCAGTGCACAAAGATCTTGCGGAAGGGCGCCGGAGTGCAACGCTTCTTCACAGGGCAACCTCGGCACTGCGACCCCGTCGTGCGATAAATGGAACCTTGATTCTGGCGGTTCATGCTGTGATAGCGCAGCGGCTGGCCTTGGGGACAGCGAAAAACATCTTCGCCGGGGTCGTACTGGAACTGGTCGCGGGTGAAGCGCCGGTGCGTCTGGTGGCGACGATCGATCACCGGGATGTGGGGCTGGATGCTCTGGTCGAGCAGCCAGGCCAGAAACTCCCCACTGCCATAGGCTTTGTCGGCTCCCAAGCTTTCCGGTGAGATGCCGAACTTCTCCTTCACCTGCTGGAGCATCCGCCGGGCGGCCAAGGTCTCCTGCCGAAAGCGCGCCGGCGTGGCCTCCACACCCAGGATGATGCAACTGGGGTTGTCGATCAGATAGTGGTCATAGTAGGAGGGCACGGCCGGTCCCCACTTGCTGGCCCAACACGCGTCGGGATCGGTGGGGGACACGCAACGGGCCGCCACGGAATTCCGAGCGGGTGGATGCTCTTCAGGCTCCGACATCGGATTTTGTTGCGCCACTTCCGCCAGATATTCCCGCACGGTCTGCGAAACCTTCGCCACCTCGGGCAGCTGCTCCCGCTTCACTCCGCGCTGAGGACTGGCGTTAGCTGCCACCATCGTCCCATCCACCGTCAGTCGCTGGCCATCCACCAGCCCTGCGCCGATGCAGCGACGGACAATCTCTTCGAAGATCTCCAGAAAGATGCCCGATTGCCGGAACCGCCCATGTCGGTTCTTCGAGAAGGTGGAATGATCGGGAACCTCCTGCTCCAACCCTAGCCGGGTGAACCAACGATAGGCCAGGTGCATGCGGATCTCTTCCACCAGGCGCCTTTCACTGGTGATCCCATAGAGGTAGCCCACCAGCAACATGCGTAGGAGGATCTCCGGGTCAATCGAGGGACGTCCCATCGGGCTATAAGCATCGCGCAGCCTTTCCCGCACGAAGCTGAAATCCACGTAGCGGTCGAGGTGCTTCAGCAAGTGATGCTCAGGGATCTGATCTTCCAGGCGAAAGTAATAGAACAACGGCTCCCTGCGAGGTCGTTCACCCATCATCGGCGGCACTCCTTCTGAAGACGATGTTGCCATTCCCGCAACTGGTGGCGGACCGAGCGGGCGAGTTCCTTCTGGAGGCGGCGGTAGTTCTGAATCTGGCGGCGCAGTTCCGCGACCTTCCCCCGGGGCACGTAGAGGGAGCGGCTCCGGCCCTGCTCTTTCCAATACAGGTAGTACAGAGGCCCGTGCTTCGCACCACGCTGGCAGCGGCAGCTAGGCTTACCGCAGATGACATACTGTTTAACCAGTGAGCCGGCCAGCAGGGGGAAGGGTTTAGCTAACGCTTGAAGCTGCTGGCGGAATCGGGCCAGTTGCGGCTGTGAGTGGCGCATACGTTTTCTGTGTGTATGCTAACATATAAGACCCACGGAGCAAAGGGCCAAAGAGGCCCACTTCCAGACCCCAACCCGACTTTCTCAACAGAATCATCTGTTTTTGGGCGATTAGATTGGGGTGGTTGCGACCCTTGCAGATCAGGCAGTTGCGGGGCGTCTGTGGGAGAGGTTTTTGGGCAAGCCAGCACACGCCCGTTGCGCTGTCCCCTTGCCCGATGCCCATCTCAGTTGAGATAGCGGCCCAGGAGCGTCCCTGGGCGCGCAGGGATGCCACCCTGGAAGCACCCACAACGATACGAGGCCTCCCGAGTTGCCTCCCGCGGCTTCTGGCCAGCGCCAGCCCCGAGCGCACGCGGTCACGAATTAGCTCTCGTTCAAACTCCGCAATGCTCGCGAAGATGCCAAACACCAGGCGTCCGTTCGCCGTCGAGGTGTCCACGCCCTCATGGAGGCTCACGAAGTCAATTCCCAAGGCGCGGAAATCGTCGAGTGCGTTTACCAACTGGCGTAGGCTGCGAGCGAACCTGTCGTAGCGGTAAACTACCAAAGCATCCACCAACCGCTTCCAGCAGTCTGAAAGTAGGCGATCCAGAGCCGGTCGGCGCTCCTTCGACCCGCTGATTCCCTCGTCTACATACTTGTCGTTCGCCAAAACGCGATAATGATGCATTCGCTACAAAAACAGCCGCCCAAAGACCGCAGTCTCGGCCCCTCGCTCGGTGCCTTGGTCTCTGGTCGGTGATCTCATCGGGCTGGTCGAGCCTTTGCGCTGACAAGTGCCCGCCTTGCGCGAGGCAGGTTGCAGTTATCGAGGTAAGGCAACGGCAGGCCCAAGCTGCCATCGGTTACGCAGCGCGCCGTTCGTAGCGATGGTGCAGACCACCCACCTGCGGGATCTCCACGATCTCTCCAGCCTCCGGCCCCTGCACGACGCGAGTTGTCGGACGTCCTTGGCTAGAGATAGGTGAGTTCTCGAACACAGATGATAATCGAAATAACTCTTCAGGATTCGTCGCAGATACTTCTCTCCCAGTACGATCATGTGATCCAAGCATGCGCGCCGGATGGAGCCCACCAGCCTTTCCGCAAACGGATTTTGCCAAGGGCTCTGCGGTGCTGTCAGGACTTCGGTGGT
>JBEKYG010000585.1:0-4083 GCA_049511215.1 Acidobacteriota bacterium
GTTCGAACCGTCTGGCAGGCACGCGCGTGCTTTTCTACGTGGGCGGCCAGCCCGACGGCGGCAATTTTCCGCAGGCTGGCGCGAAGAGCCATGATGATGTTGGTCGGCATCGTGATCGGGGCCGGATGCCAATTGCCCCAGTTCTCGGCGTACCAGCGCCATGTCCTGAGATCCAGATACCAGCCATGATTCGTCTTTGCATGGCGAGCGACCATGTCCCACGCTCGCGGACCCACGCTGATAATCGCCAAACCGGGAGGTGCTTCCAGGCACTTATTGGATGCAGTCACACATACGTCAACGGCCCAATCATCGACGGGAAGCACCGCTCCTCCGAGCGACGAGACCGCGTCCACGAGCAACACCCGGCCCGCCTCGCGTGTTGCCGCAGCCAAATCCCGCAGCGGATTCAAAACGGTGGTCGTCGTTTCGTGATGAACAAGTGCTACCAGGGAAGCATCGGGATGCTCATCCAGCGCTCGATTTAGATCGGCCGGGTCGACCGGCTGCCCCGACGGCGCACCGACACGCACGACGTTCAGACCATTGCATTCGGCGATGAAAGCCAGCCGCTCGCCAAAGAAGCCATTGTGAGCAACGATCACTTTTTCTCCGGCCGCAAGCAGGCTTCCCACGGCCATATCGAGGCCGGCTGAACCGGGGCCGGGCACCATGAACAGGTCGTTTCGGGTCTGGAATACCTGCTTGAGCAGATCCAGGGTCTCGTCGTAGATCGGCATCCATTTGGCGCCATATGAGCGCTGGACCGGATGTCGCATCGCGTCGAGCACGTCTTGATCGATATCGCAGGGACCGGGAATGAACAGTTTGCAATCTTGATTCATAATTGCCTCAATCTGTGATTCGAAATTCGAGATTCGAGATTTTATAATTTCGAATTTCGAATCTCGAATTTAAGTAGAGATTAAGACTTCTAGCGCCTTGGAGTCTTGGCGGTAAGTCTTCCTTCCGCGCTTAGTCAACCGTCGATCTCTTTCATCTTTGAAGGAAGATCTCTCCCAGGTACTCAATGTCCCCTGTCACCTCGAACTCGCGGCTGTAGAGCGAATAACCGTCCGCCTGGCACCGGATCGAGTGCTTTCCCAGCGGCACATTGTTGAAAGCGAAGTCGCCGAAAGCGTCGGTCCGGCAGACCATTTCTCCGCCCGATGCGTCCTTCAGGGTGACTGCCACATCGGGTACGCATAGGTCGCTATCTTGAAAAATCACCGCCCCCGAAACGTGCCGCTTCGGCAGCCCGAGATAATGTACCAGAGGCTTGGTGTGCAGGTCGGGACGAAGGGCTTCCCCCTTCATTTCCCCCTTGAACTTCGAGATCTTGCTGTTTGGATCATCGAGGTCGCCGAAATAGATGCAGCTCGTCGGACAGGTCTGCACGCACCGGGGTTCGGTCCAGCCGTCGTCCAACAGGTGAGCGCAGAATGTGCATTTTTGCGGCAGGTTCTTCTCCTCGTTCCAAAAGATCGCCCCATGGGGACACGCTTCCACCAGCTGCTTCTGGCCCACGGCCTTCTCCGGATCGATGATCACGATGCCGTCCGGCCGCCGATAGGCCGCGCCGTTTTCGGCCGCTTCAATACAGGCAGCATTGCCGCAATGCTGACAGAGCCTGGGGATGTAGGCTACCTTAATGTGCGAAGGCGAAAACTTGCGTTCCTTCTCCTCAAGGCTCATCCAGAAGTGCCCGAAGGTGGGCTGGGAAACCGAGATGGGTGGGAAATCGTTCCCCACGTGCTCATCCTTGCATGCAATCTGGCAATTGTAACATCCAATGCAAAAGTTCGTGTCGATGGTCATCGCATATCGCGTCATATTACTTTCCCTCCCCTCCCCATTTCTCAATCTGCACGAGACAGGAACCAGGCGCCATGCCCGCGCAGTTCTTCGACAGGAAGTGCGATGAAGTCAGCTGGTTGATGGTGCCTCCCTTGTCGATAGTCTTCGGGTTTCCGGGCTCACCCATGGGATCGTATCCTCCGCCAGAGCTGTAGGAGTGAACGACTCCAGGAATAATTCGTTGGGTGATCGTGGTAATTGCCAGCACGGCTCCGCGGTCGTTATAGATTTTGACGATGTCTCCATCTCTGATGCCGCGCCGCCCGGCGTCGGCCTCGTTCATCCGAACGACCCAATAGCGATAGCCGTTCTTCAGACGCCTATGATGGGGAATCTCCTCGTTCCACATATTCTTGCCGTCGAACTGGGAGTGGAAAGTGCAGCGGGGGTGCGGGGAGATCAGCTGCAACGGGTATTTCACCAGAAGGTCCTTGGTGTCTATCCCTTCCCATGACGTGACATAATGCGGCACCGGCAGCCTTTCCTCATCGTTCGGATCAAATCGTTTCAGGGTCTGGGCCTCGAATTCAATCTTACCCGTGGCCGTGGAAAGACCCTTGCCGTCCGCAGTCGGGGTGTCCGTCAGCCCAGGCCCCCAATCGGGAGTATCCTTGGCGCGATCTTCGTAGAACCAGCGGAACGCAGGCTTCGCCTTGTAGTCCTTCGGAACCGGGACGAGGTAGTAACCTTTCCTTTGAAAATCCTCCCAGCTGATGACCTTGGGCAGATCGGAAACCTCGTACATCCGCTTGATCCACTGCATTTCGTCCCGGCCTTCGGTGAACTGCTGCTTGATTCCGAGGCGTTGCGCAAGGAGTGTGAAGATCTGGTAATCCGACTTTGACTCTCCGAGCGGCTCAATACACTTCTGCTGCAGTACGATCACGCGCGCATTGGTCGGAGCCATCTGGCGCGAATACCCGGAAATCTTGGCCCATTCCGCGATGTCATAGCGCTCGAAATTTGTGCACACGGGAAAGATGATGTCGGCAAAAGGCGCTTCCGGCTCGTTGAACATCGTCTGGTCGACAAAGAACTCCACGTTGGGATGCCGATACATTCTGGCCCAACGGTTCGTGTTTATCATGGTGCCGATGTAGGAACCCCCCTGCCGATATACCATCTTGATCGTCGAGTAGCCTGCGAACGGGAATGTGATCGGTTCGAACTGCTGCTGCGCACTCTGGCCGTAAAAGCCATAGACTCCGCGATACTTCTGGGGAGGATCCATGACGCATTCCGGGAACGCTGCGCGGTTGACCCGTTGGCGAATCTGGCTCGACACCGGGCGGTCCGGAAAGCCGCGCGGGCCAAGCTCCCTGGGACCGGAACTCCCGCCGCTGATCCCGCCATCGGCATATCCGGGGAAGTAGAAGGACCAGTCGGCCGGCGCTCCTCCGGTCGTGGAAAACATGTTCACACCGGGCTTGCCCAGCCCTTGCATGGCAACAAGCAGCACCATCATCCGCGCCCACTCATGGCCGTAAGCGGCGCGCATGGCGTGACCCATTCCTGAGCGTCCGCCCGCGGCAATGGTCGTCCGCTTGCCGGCCCACTCCCTGGCCAAGGCAATGATGTCCCGCGCCTTGACGCCGGAAATCCCCTCCGCCCACAGCGGTGTCTTGGGCACGCCGTCCTCCTCGCCCAGGACGTAGGCCTTCCACTTGTCAAACCCGTAGGTGTGCGTTTTTACGTACTCTTTGTCGTACGTTCCGTCGGTGATCCAGGTAAACGCGATCGCCAGTGCCAACGTGCAGTCGGTGCCCGGCTTCGGCGCTATCCATTTGTCGCCGTCCAGCACTGCCGTGTAGTTGCAGAAGGGATCAATGAATATGAACTTGATCCCCAGCTTTTTCATGTGGTATCGCCAGTTGTCGGTCTCATTCCAGGCATAATCTCCTGAGGTGGTCGAGGGATCGGACGACCAAAAGACGATCATTTCCGTATTCTGAAAGGTATCGTGGATCAGGTCGTAGGCAGGAGGTTGGCCCAATCGCCAATGGAAACCCCAGGCGTGGATGGCGCCCCAATAAAAGCCTTGCCAGCTGTCGGGATCATGGTCGATCCAGGTGCAGCCTACCAGATTCCAAAAGCGGTCGAGCGCACTCATCCGATAGCCGATATTGCCCCACGAGTCGTGCGAAGAACCCGTCACGGCAATCGATGAAGGGCCGTACTCTCGTTTCATCCGCATGATCTCCTTGGCGGTGATCTCGAGTGCCCTGT
>JBEKYG010000586.1:0-4064 GCA_049511215.1 Acidobacteriota bacterium
TTCATACTGTGCTAAGTTGAAACGACAATGAACGGGCGACCTCGTGAAGCTGATTGAACAAGAACCCATCAAGCCGGGAGTGAACACGACCCGTCATTTGGGTGAGGGGGAACAGTGATAAGGAGACGCTGATGCATAGAAAGTTGTTGCAGCAAATATGGTTGTAATCCGTACCTATGAGGTCGATAATCGGCGGAAAGCTGACCCAGTGACTGCGTTTGTCCACATTTCGCGGGTTGATACAGCGGTCAGCATAATCACTAGTTCGATGGCGCTGGTATTCAGAGAAGTATGCATCCGAACACCTTCCTCCAGACTTTCTGGCGATTGGAACTCAAGCCCTGGATTTTCGTGGCGATGAGTTTTGACCAACGCTACCAATCTCGTTTCGACAACGTGGTTGCTCCTGCGATCAGCACGATATCAGTCGAGGGGATCCAGTTGCAGCCGTACCGCGTTGACTTATCCAAGTCTGGTGACTCAATCTTAACGGATATCAGCGAGGGTATTGCTCATTCACGGCTAGTGCTTGCCGACGTGTCCACAACCGGTAAGGATTCCGTGACAGGTCACGCTTACCGCAACGCCAACGTAATGTACGAGGTTGGGATCGCACTGGCCTGTCGCCAGCCACATGAAGTGCTACTGGTTCGGGACGATCGCGATAGGTTCCTTTTCGACGTGAGCACGATTCCGCACAAGACGATTGACTTCACCTGTGTAGACAGGGCAAGGAGTGATCTCCACGAAGAATTGTTGGGTCGCCTCCGCGAAGCGAAGCATCTGAATGATGCGCGGGTTGAAAGGGCAGTTTCAGGTCTGAGCGGCGGTGAGATTGGCCTTCTCAAGTACATGGCCTCTTTGCCACCAACGAACGCATGGGGAAGGCAAAATGAGGGCGATGTCACGGGGATCGTTTCAATTCCCCGCTTGCTCGACAAGCATCTAATCCGTGTCGTCGGAGAGTTTGAGGCGGGCTTTCCTGCCTATCAACCGACTCCGCTGGGGTATGTGGTCGCCAAGCTCGTCGAGCGGGGCTTGCCAAAGATCAAAGCAGACAAGAAGGAAACTGACCAGGGGCAGGTCGAGGCGCCAAAGTGAGAAGCGTCGACGCCACTTTAATGTGTAGTTGGAAATAGAGGACGCTCCCCGTTATTGGTCACGATGCTAAAGTTGATGCACGAGGTCCACTCCAAGGACTGGCAATGGAAATAAACGGGGAGCGTCCCTATTTCATGACAGTTTGGAGCCTCGCCTGGAATTCGCGTGCCGTCGCCGGCCTGTGCCTCACTTCCGGGGCCAGCGCACCCTTGAAGAACTGAGACAATGCCGTTGTGGAATCAGGCAAGAATTCGCGGATATCGGGAATGACGCCGTCGCGGATGCAGCTCAAGATTTCAGACGCCGTTTTTCGCGCAAACGGATTTCGGCCCGTCAGGGATTTGAAGAGCACCACGGCCAGCGCCCACAGATCAAAATGAACTCCCGGCGGGCCGCCCTTCGTCGCCTCAGGCGAAAGGTAGGTCACTGTACCAACAAGCGCTCCCGTAACCGTCACTGCGGTGCGCCATGACGACGTGTCAAGCGGCGTCCCGCTTTCCATGCCGTTTTTGTGCCCGGTCAATTCTTCGTCTGCCGGAAGTGCACTTGAGATAATGCGCGCGAGGCCGAAGTCCAGCAACTTGACCGTGCCGTCGGCGGTGTAGCCTATATTACTGGGTTTGATGTCCCGATGCAGTATCCGCGCGCGATGGATGCAGTTCAGTACGCCGGCGACAGTCATGCCCAGATCGATCGTCCCGCGAATTGGGGGACGCTCCCCGTTTATTCTTCCCATAGAGCAGGACCGCAGGCCATGCACGCTCCCCCGTTTCGCTTGCCGTACTCTGTTCTCCCACAAGCCCGTCCGCACGAAGCCACTTGCGCGCTTTTACTCTTCGATTCTTGACGGCCGCCAGGTTACGCCGTCAGGCGGGCCGAAAACGGGGAGCGTCCCCATTTTCCTTATTTAATCTATCCACCGATTTTCATCCGCCATTGGTGAAGCGCCGCCGGACGAGGAGCTCCCGTGAAAGAAACAACGGGCTTAAGGAGCTTTTTTGAATTTGGCAAATTAAAAAGTATAATGGCCGAAATCTTCGAAAGCAGTGTGCATTTTAGCTCGAGGGAGCGGATGGACGTTTATCTCGATACAAATGCGATCAGCTATCTGGACAGCCACCCAAGTTGGGATCCGGTAGTCTTGGCGGCAGCGCGAATGCGATTGTGCGAATTGGTCCAATCGGGCTCGGTGAGTGTGTTTGTGTCATACGTCTTGCTGGAGGAACTGCTAGGTATTCTGCCAACCGATCGAAGTAAGTATGCGAGAGTCATGAGTTACCTATGGGAAATAGCCAAAACAAACCTACTCCTTGCGACTAACGATATGGGACGAGCCGAGGTCGCAAAAGCGGGTCGTCTCGAAGGTAATGAACGATTGGAGGTTTGGGCAAAGACAGTGGAGGTTTATCAAGAGTGCTGCAGGGAGCGATCCATTCGTAGCATGCCGCAGCGGACAAAGCAGGAGTTCGCACGGTTCGAACGGGAAGAAAATGCGCTACGGGATGAGAATAAGGAGGAACTAGGGACGGAGCGAGTAGGTAG
The DNA here is from genome assembly GCA_049511215.1 of Acidobacteriota bacterium. Taxonomy (GTDB): domain Bacteria; phylum Acidobacteriota; class UBA6911; order UBA6911; family UBA6911; genus JAFNAG01. Next base: position 2,644 of record JBEKYG010000586.1, read on the forward strand.
CATTCTCCACCGATGGTGGGAGAATCCGGAGAGCCGAATAGATGATTGGGTTGCCGGATTTCTGGAGAAGAACACGGCGCGTTTGAGTCTGCCCGAAGATCGATCAAAATGGCCGCCTCCGCGTGCGTTTGAAGCCATCTGGCGTTTTCACGCCTACAAAATGGCGCGCATATATCTCAATGTAGGTGAAGGTCGACGCATCAGAGGTTCCGATATGTTCGATACTCATCACTACGTGGCAGCGTCCTATACTAATGTAATGGTGAGCGACGATCGCGATCTGCGGGATACATGTGCGCAAATTCCAAGGCAGCTCTTCATGTTGGAATCCTTTGAGGAATTCATGGCGAAAAGGCTGAGCATCAAGAAGGCGTAGGCCGCAGTTCTGCCCAAAACCGACCCACGATTCGAATCCCTGTGAAAAGAACGTGGTCATGAATTGGGGGACGCTCCCCGTTTATTCTTCCCATAGAGCAGGACCGCGGGCCGTGCACGCTCCCCCGTTTCGCTTGCCGCACTCTGTTCTCCCACAAGCCCGTCCGCACGAAGCCACTTGCGCGCTTTTGCTCTTCGATTCTCGACGGCCGCCAGGTTATGCCGTCAGGCGGGCCGAAAACGGGGAGCGTCCCACTGCTGTCCCATTAAGCTTTGAAATGCACCATTCGGGCGGTCTAAGTGCTTTAGAATCAACATGTGAGAATCCAAAGAAATTTGAAATCGATTACGCTGCAAGACGCCCATAATTTATAGTCAGGTAAGGTGTTGCATCTTTTCTCTGCACTCTTAATGGGACAGCAGTGGGAGCGTCCCCATTTTCCCATCTTCCCCATCGGCTGCCCTCCTTTCAGGATGGGACTCTACTTCCCGGACCGCCAGACCGGACATTTCATATGCTACAATCACCGGACAGTTCATTTGCTTAACACAGGATGCTAACCCGTGAGGTTGCAATGAGAGGCTGCGGGAACTACAATCGCGGTCAGCTCGCGGCCCTAAATCGAAAATCGGTTTGAAAACTCAGGAAACCCGGACCCGAAAGGAGCACCCCGATGCCCACAAATCCGGTGACTACACCACGGTTGACTTTGCTGCAGCGGTTGTCCTCTCTTTTTACACGCAGGATTCCAGTCACCAAATCGAGACCCGGGAACCCGGAGGGCGAAATTGGGCAACAAGCCAACGACTCTGAGTTTCGCAAGCCCCCCGAGAATCCTCCCCAGCAAGTGGCCCCTGGACTTCCGCCGGGAATGAGAAGGCTCGCCGTGGAGTCGTGGCCGTCGAAGAAGACCTATGAGGTCACACTCGACGTCTCACGTCAAGTTCTGCGCTTGGTGGTCCCGGTGGAATTCGAGCGCGGCGTTCTTTCGGATGCACCATCACCGTATGGGACATGCCCCGAACCGGTGTACATGAAGGTGAAA
>JBEKYG010000587.1:0-4045 GCA_049511215.1 Acidobacteriota bacterium
CAAGGAATAGCCCGAGGCCCAGCCGTAATGCAGGTCCTCGACCGATCCATTCCGCCATGACGTAAGTGCCATGCTGTTAGCGAGGATTCTGAAGGAATGCCGGGTCATGATCGGTCGAGCTCGATCCAAGCGATCGACCAAATCGGCGCCAGCCCTTTTCCAGAAAACGTGAGAGCTTAATAGCTGAAGGGCTTCGAAGGAATCCGGACACTGGTGGAAGCGCAGTCGAGGCATTGGCAGATATTGGTGAGCCAGGTGGAGCAGGCGGTAGCAACCAGCCTCATCTTCATGCAGCATGCGGACCAGGCGCGCCAGGTTCGAAGAAAACTCGATGTTGATGCGTTTCATTTCGGAGTCGGCGACCATGCTGATCTCCGGCGAGGCTACGCGGGGATCCAGAGGCTTGCCTTCGTCCAACAAGACCGCCAGGTAGGATCCCCAGCGCAAGCAGAGAGCGGTTGCGCCGATGCCGATCGTCTCGGAACCGAAGGGAGCCGGCTCCGGGGCCGATTGCCGGGACAGCCAATCCGACAGTTGATCAAACATCGAAACGGAAGGAGGCAGGATCGTGTCGGCATCCTCCCTCGCGTCACATGCTCCCGCATCAAGGGTCAAAACGCCGGAAACGCGGACTGATAAACTCTTGATCATACTGCTAAATCCGGATATTCTCCGGTCTCTGCAATGGATTGCTGCATATAGCAAATATCAATATTGGATCGGTGGCGGCAATTCCCATGCGGATAGTCCGAACAAGCTGCAATTCCTGGGCTCGGAGGATTGCTTCGGGGGGTGGGCCAGCTTCCGATATGGGGCATTGTCAACATCGGCTCTCTGCTGACTGCCCTGCCCCCACCCCAAAGACGTTTACAAACGGATCTTACAGCGAAAACGATGCCACAGGGTATGGACTTTTTGGAATTTGCATACACGTCTCCCACGAGCACGGCAGGTTGATCTCTCATGCTCAGTGACAGTCAATGTTGTATATCTCGCGATCCGGCAATGGGCGGGCAACCGGAGGCGGTCTGGAAGGGAGACCGAGGCAGTCCAGTATCTTGCGGATCGCTTCCGGAGGATGGATGGCCGCGAGGATTCTCATCAGGCCGCCACATTGTGGGCACTGCCGCCCCAGGACGCGAGATCTCGAGAATGTTCTTACCTGATACCCCTCTTTTTACCTTCACGCAATCCCTATGTCCTGATCTAAAATTGCAGGTTATGCCAAAGCAAAAATCTATAGTCTCTTCATCTCAGCAGCTCATCCCCGTGGAGACGATCGCGGACAGGGTTTTTCTGATCCGCAGTCAGTAAGGTTATGCTTGATCGCGACCTGGCCCAGCTTTACGGTGTCTCAACGAGGCGTCTTAACGAGCAGATCCGCCGCAACCGCGACCGGTTCCCAGAAGATTTTGCTTTTGTTCTCACACTGGAGGAGTTCACAAACTTGAAGTCGCATTTTGCGACATCAAGTTCAGGTTGGGGCGGCCGCCGGAAACTGCCATTCGCCTTTGCCGAGCACGGGGCGATTATGGCCGCCAACATCCTCAGCAGTCCCACTGCCGTTGGCGCCAGCATTCAGGTTGTCCGCGCGTTCGTGCGGCTCAGGGAGTTGCTGGCGACCCACAAAGACCTGGCTCGCAAACTCGAGGACTTGGAAAGAAAATTCGCTGCCCACGACGTCCGAATCCAGCAGATTTTTTCTTTCATCAAAAAGCTCATGAAGTCGCCTGTTTCCCGACGTCGGCAGATTGGCTTTGCACCTCACGAAGAAAAGTAACTATCAATGTGGTGGCTTCCCAGATAGCGAACCACCGCAGCTTCGGCGGGGTGGTTCTAGAACTGGCCAGGCGCGAGCACTTGCGGAACATCGGATTTGTGGTGCGCCAGGCGTTCGGCGATGCCGCCGGCATGGGCTATGGCCGGATCGATGGCATCGCAGTGACCCAGGGACCGGGACTCATCGGCTCGGTTCTCGTCGGGTTGTCCTACGCCAAGGCAATGGCATTCGCGCTCGTTCGTGCCGGCCGGCATAGAGAGTCCTGCCGCCGCCGCATGTCTCCTTGCCACGGGACCCGGTAGATACCTGGTCTGGCTGCACCAGATGATGGCCTGACCCTCAAGGCAGACAAAAACCGTCTTTGATGCTTTGAATCAGATCTCCTGGCGTGCCGATTGCAAAGGCGAACCTTGGTTCTGTTTTTTGGTTTAGAAAATGCTCTTTGTCATGGGTGACAAACCAATCCGGTTCGGCGCAGATGGCCTCCGCAAGCACCCGCGCGTCAGGTGCATATTGAACATACTGCCTGGCATTCTCAACCTGGATTTCCGTGGGCGCCGGAGATGTTTCCACCCGTCCGGCGTCGAGAAGCTGCGCCAGGATCGGTCGGGATGTCGTCGCTTTGCGGCGCACAACTTCATCGGCCTCGATCAAAACGGTTGGACCGACCACAAGGCGCAATACACCCGCTTCAGCCAGATGAAAAAGCTTGCGCGCGCCGCCGCTTGGGGAGAGCACGGCAGCAAAAAGCACGCTCGTATCCAGAAAGGCACTAAGGCTTCTTGGCTTCATATTCGGCGCGCACTTCCCGCAGGGTGGCCAGCATCGATTCCAGTGTCTCGCCGGAGTCTTGCCATGCTTTGGCGAGCCTATTGGCAATCTCGTCCACCCGTGAGCGGCGCGGACTCATGACTACCATGCCATCGCCCAAGTCAACCAGAGTCAGCGTGTCACCTTCGCTTATGTTATTTCGTTCACGCAATTCCTTGGGCAGGGTGACAATGCCCCGGCGCACCACCTGTACTTGAAAGGTATTGTTCATGCTCTTCTCCGAAATCCGCAAATCCGTGGATCAGTATAGCGGATTATCCGCGAAAATCAAGGCTGGCCCAGAATAAACACGGATCGATGCTTCAGGATTTTCATCAGGGGAAGCATGCGTTCGCAGATAGCATCATCAGCCTCGCTGAATCACATGAAAATCAGCAAGATATTTTGCGTATTTGACATGATGTGAACACGGGCCATGAATTCTCCCGGAAGGCTTCACTTTCACTAACCGCCCGAGGGCCGGAATGGTCAGCTTTTTCTTGAGGGATCAACCTTTTTCGATGAGTAATGGTGGGTATAGCTCAGTTTGGACCGCAGGAATACGATCTTCAGAAATGCGTTGATCGCGCAGAGATAAGTAATATGTCCCCAGATCTCGCGAGTTTCAACGGGCCGTTTTAAGCGCATTCCAGTCGCTTGAGCTTGATCCGGTCGGCGCGGACGTGCGCCAGGTCGTACTGTGCCTGCTGCGTAAGCCAGCTTTGGGCGCTGCCGCCAAAGACCTTCGACAGCCTCACCGCCATTTCCGGCGAAATCCCGCGCTTCCCGTTTACTAGTTCCGACAACGTGGTGCGCGTGACGCCAAGCGCCGCAGCAGCGTTCGTGATGGTCAGGCCCAAAGGCTCAATGCACTGGCGCAATACAAAGCCGCCGGGGTGCGGGGGATTCTTCATCGGCATGGTTAGGACCCTCAATGGTAATCGACATAATCAACGTCCTGCGCGTCGCCGTCGTCCAAGCGAAAGATCACCCGCCAGTTGGCACGTACCGTAACCGCCCAAAAGCCCTTCCGGTCACCCTTAAGCGGGTGCAGCTTAAATCCCGGTATATCCATATCGGCAATGACGAAAGCTGCGTCAAGCCGTACCAGAATGTCGCGCACCTTTTCAACGTGCTCAGCCTTGACGCCGCGCGGGTCGTCGTCATCATAAAGACGTTTAAGTCCCTTGTGGCGAATCGACCAAATCATAGGATATCGTAACGCGTTACGTAACGGATGTCAAGTGCAAGAAACTTTGTCAAACACGCAAGGCACGGGGGGCATGGGAACGTGTATAAATGTGATTATGCTGGCTGGGGCGGTTACGGTGAAAACTTGCCTAATCCTGGTCGCAGGGATCTGGGGACATACTCATCTTTGATTGCTGGGGCGGCCATAGAATCCCCTGAGATGGACGTACCGGTGTGCCCGTTGGGTTTGATCGAAGTGGGGAG
>JBEKYG010000588.1:0-4042 GCA_049511215.1 Acidobacteriota bacterium
TCCCGAGGTGTGCTTCACGCTGGGGAGCGTATACAACGCGACCGGGAAATCGGCGGAGTCGATCGCAATTCTGAATCGCGCCCTGCAGCTGGCGCCCAATTCGGACGAAGGCTACCGGAGGTTGGGGGCCGCCTATGCAAAATCCGGCAAACAGGAAGAGGGGATCAAAGCCTACCAGAAGGCGATCAAGATCAATCCCTACTACTGGCTCAATTTCAGCGTGCTGGGAGCCGCCTATTTCAGGATCGGAAACATGGACGAGGCGCTGAAAGCCTACCGGAAAATCACTGAGCTGGAGCCGAAAAACGTTCTCGGCCCTCTTAACATCGGCGCCGTGCTCTTCAGCCAGGGAAAATACGAGGAGTGCATCCCGGCATTCCGCAAAGCGCTTGAGCTTCAGCCGTCCTGGGAGACCTATTCAAACCTGGGAACGGCCTACTTTTATCTGAAACGCCTGCAGGAATCTGTGGACGCATTCGAGAAAGCAGTGGAGCTGAATCCGAATCAGGAGGTGGCGGTGGGGAATCTGGCCGATGCCTACCGCGTGGCGGGGCAGCAGGAGAAGGCAGCAGCCACCTACGACAAGGCCATCAGCCTGGCTCTCAAGGAACTGGAAGTCAATCCGCGCAACGCCGCCGCCATGGCCAGCCTCGCGCTCTACTATGCCAAGAAGGGGAATACCTCCCGTGCCTCCGATTTCATCCGGCGCGCCCGCGGCATCGATGCGAATAACGTCGAATATATTTACAGCGAGGCGATCGTGCGCACGCTGGCCGGGCAGATGCAGGAAGCGATCCAATCTCTGCGCCTGGCCTTCGAAAAAGGCTATGCAGTTTCGGATGCGATGGGAAATCCCGAGCTCGAAAAACTGCAAAGTCTGCCGGAGTTCAAGAAACTCCTGGCAGACTTTGGTAAGAGTGGCTCGAAGAAATAATAGATCCCGCGATATATATCGCTTGATAGAAAATCATCAGCCTTGCTTGGATACTCTCTTGCCACGAATCAACCTGATTCCAATCAGCCCCAGACCTCCCAAGAGGAGTGTCAGAGTCCCAGGTTCTGGGACAGGCGGTGCGTCCAGCCAGGGATCTCCTTGGGCCACCCCCCCCTTTGCGTAAAACTCCAGCGGTTGGCCGTTTTCATCGAGCCAGCCCCCACTACCGTCCAGGAGAGGGAGAGGAATCTCACCACCTCCTAGATCTCTCAAATCGATATAAAATGAGTGGCCGCTTAGGATTCCGTCTGGAGGATTGCCATCAGAATGATTCGAAAAATAAATTAGCAACCACCCCGTGTTTGGGTCCTGGATAAAGTCCACTGTATTGAACAAATCCGAATCCCATCCCAAATCTCCGATGGTAGTATCATAAGGCATGGGTACCCAAATGCCTAAGGTAGACCAAGTGTCTGGGGTGTTGTTGAAAAACCCTGGACCGAGATACCCAGCATCAGGGTCTGTAGAGAAGATGTCGGCCCAATACCCGCCACCCAACTCGCTGGATGTGAAAGTAAAGTTCGGGCCAACTGGAGTGGACGCTCCTTCCCCTCCGATCACGATTCTCGGATCAGGGATATTACTAGCCAAGGCCATGGAAACGAGGCAAGGCAACGCAACAACAACCAGAATCGTGCGATAATATCTCACAATTCCCTCCATTGCAGCGCCAGACATGCAAGATTGAATTAATAAGCCTCATAATTACAAGCAAGTTCGATTCCAATCCAGGGGAAAAATCCCTCAATAATAAATCTTATATTATCAATAACTTATCGAGCTTTCCGTCGATCAGCGATTCCCTAAATGTGAGAAGATTGTAAAGAATGCTGACAGAAAATCCGGGTCAACTTCCGTTACTTTGCCGCAACTCATTTAACCACAATAATTAGACATGTTATTTCAAAGTGTAAATAAATCCGACGATGAGTCGCAGTCTTCGATCTGCTGGTAGACCCGGTTCTCGACGAAAATGCGAACCAGCGTCTGATGGTGAATCTCTTCGGCCAGCTGGCGGCGTTTGCGCGTCAGCTTGCGGCGCAGGACTTCCGCGAGCCGCGCCGTGTAGGGGGCCGTATCTATAGAATCCAGTTTTCAGATTAGAATTGCCCATTTCTACGCCTGAATTATCCTGTTGGTCCACATTTTTCTCGGCGATATTGGCAGCGTTTCCCCTTAGATCGAAGTTCCCCGGCGAATTGAATTAAACTTCCTAACAATGCATTGATATTGCATCACTTTATGTTAACTTCGAGAACTTACGATTGAGAAGGGGGGAGCTAGAACTCCCCGGCGGCATCGCTCATCGGCTCTTGGCGCAGTACCTCTTCCGTCAGCATCATGAACATCTCTTCTACCCCGTCGCCGCTCTTGGCGCTGGTGATCTTGATCTTCCATCCTTCCGCTTCCGGCTTTTCTAACTCCGGAGAGGTGATCTGCCATCTGTCCCGCAGATCCGATTTGTTGATGACCAGAACAAATGGAGTATCGCCCACCGCCTCGACCGCCCCTTTGTGAATGCTCTTGGCCGTAACCAACGATTCCACCCAGGTACCATCGCACACAAGAAAGTATCCCGCGGCCCCGCGCAGATACGAGGTTTGAACCTGTGAGGGTAAAGAAGACTTGGACACCCATGTTTTGCGGGTTTTTCTTGGCGCTTTCCGTGAGTTCGCGTTAGGCGCTTAGCTGCACCGTTTGTAAAAAACGTTGTCGATGTTCATGCGGCTAAACCAAGTTCGTGAAATGGATCCTGCAGTAAATGGAAAATCACAAATGGAAAATGGAAATTGGTAAATTCGGTGCTGCCCCGAAGGGGCCACTCGTTCGGGGCGAAGTCCCCGAACGAGCCTAGTAATGTTAATGGAGGTGAACCATGGCTTTGCCGCGCAGCAAATACGTCCAGGAAGGGCAAGAAGGGGTGTATCACTGATCCAGCCGGTGCGTCCGCCGGGCGTTCCTGTGCGGATTCGACGCGCTCACACTCCGGGACTTCTCCCACCGCAAGGCATGGGTGGTCGAACGGTTGCGGCAGCTCGCGGCCATCTTCGCGATCGAAGTCTGCGCCTATGCCGTCATGGAAAATCACTACCACACCATTCTCCGCACTCACCCCGACGTCGTCGCCCGCTGGTCCGATCGGGAAGTCGCGACCCGCTGGCAACGCCGTAATAGGACACCCATAACACCGGAACTTGGCATGCAAAGAGGCACATTTTCAGTTTGGGTGCTTTCGTTGGTCGCCGAGATCTATCAGTTCAGGGGATTATTCGTTGGATTTGTCTTTGAGGTCCAGCCAGAGTCCTACGTGATCAAGAACCGCTGAAGCGGAGATGAGGACGCCAGCAATGTCCACGGTTCCGACGAGATCCTCCCACCCGGGATAACGCGGCGCAACAGCGTAGTCAGAGAGGGCCAGGCAATATCCTTGGAAAACAGCACCTCTGTCATCTAGTTTGGTTATTGTAGGCTAAAACCACGGCCTTTGGCCGTGCGACCCTGAAAAGCTCTGCCGTTCCGGCGAGCCGTCGATACCGTCTACCACACGACCAGGAACGAAGAATCCTCGGGGTCGGGGTCGCTATCGGTATCGGAATCGGCATTGAAAATCGAGGCTCATCAAGGAACAGGATGGCTACCATCGACTCCGATCGATCCCGATTCCGATACCGATCCCGACGCCGAGGGTTGCTCCGAATCGCCCCGCTGTGCGGGGCAAGCTAAAGCCACGCCTTCTAGGCGTGGTCGATTACTGCCTGCAGGAAAAATAACAAGGTCGTGAGTGCGCGGCGGTACCTGTCTCAGCGCCAGCATTAATCCCTTCAACGCCTTCTCCGCGCATTGCTCGGCATGGAAGCAAATGATATTGGCGAATTCCGACCCCGATTCAGACATGCGTACTGCGGTTGCCAAACCGCGTTCCGCTTTCCGGAGGTACGATTCGACCTCCGGATCCGCGTGACTACGCCGCATGCAAGATCCTCCCCTCTCGATCAGCCACCGCCGCGATGTGCACGCGCCATGTGCGGTACCGCTCAAACTCCCGCG
>JBEKYG010000589.1:0-4041 GCA_049511215.1 Acidobacteriota bacterium
TTTTTTCGGGGGGGGGGGAGCGGCGTAAAGCAGGGGAACCTGCCCACAAGCGTCTAGAGGCCCCTCACCTTCTTCCTCATTCACACCCGTGGACAGGCCCTGCTGTTTTCATCCTCCATTCCAAAAGGCGTTCCCAGGGTTGGGAACCCCCCCGGTCTTGACATGGTTGATGTTAGGGGCAAGATGCCCCATGGATAACAGATATCGCTCCATCCGCTGACTTCATCACTCTGTCAGGCGCAGCGCTCGATGCGCCGAAGCCGAAAACCCCAATCAGGGAGCAACGCTGACATTAGTGCACTCCCTGACAAAAATGGTGTCCTCCGCCTCATCGCCGACGAGTTTCCGTCGATAGGATGGCCGCGACAAATTATGGATAGCACAACGTTGGTCTTACATAAAGCACAAAAGGGAAAGAGACAGGAGACAGAGCTGTTTGAAGATCGCATCGGGCAGATGGGACAAGTGATCCAAGTATCGCAGACACCCAAGCCGCAAAGGCCCCAAAGCCACAAGGAATTCAAGATCACCTCCTTGGGGTCTTTGCAGCGCAGATTGTGAACACCCTAACTTTCCGTGGACGCTCCCTGCAGGAGTGCTTCGCAGGGCAACAGTTGCGCGCCGTTTTCCGCGCAGACGGCGTACCTCTGCTTGTCGCCGGCGAACATGGTGACGCCAGCATGTTCGCCCTTGGCATTGAGTATGTAGAAGTTAATGTTGAAATTGGGGTCACCGTTCGCCTTGCGGAGCCGCTTCTCCACGGTGTTTTCTTTGATCCGCTTCAACCCCTCCATTCCCGCATCCTTCGGATGCATGCCCTTGCGCAGTGCCTCAAGGATGAGGAAAGATGTCAGGTTGTAGAGATTGGCTTCGCCTCGGCCGGTCGAGCCGACAGCGCCAATGGCACCGTCCACGTAAAGCCCGGCCCCGAGGACGGGGGAATCACCCGCTCGGCCCGGTATCTTGAACGACATACCGCTCGTCGTGGTAACACCGCAGATTTCCCCTTTGGCGTTGATGCCATTGCAGTTGATCGTACCCCAGAGGTGGTCCAGATCGATCAACCCCTCTTTTGCCATCTGCAGTGCCGTCTGTAGGCCGGCTTCGACGCGCTTCTTCGGGTCAAGATAGTGCTCAGGGTCAGTGCGACGCTTCCACTCGATCCACGCCTTGCGGGAACTCTCGGTGTTGAGATCATCCTCGATTTTGAATCCCAGGCTCCGCGCAAAACTCTGCGCCCCTTTCCCAACGAGAAGGTGGTGATCCGTGTTGTCCATCACTGCTTTGGCTACGAGCGAGGGCGTACGCACGCCTTCAAGGGCCGCGACGCCGCCGGCACGCTTCAGGGGACCGTGCATGCAGCACGAATCCAACTGCACCACGCCATCGGCATTGGGCAGCCCACCATAGCCGACGCTCGTGTCTTCCGGGTCGAGTTCATTGAGATTGACCCCGGCAATGACGGCATCAAGAACATCGGCGCCCTGCGTAATCATGGAGAATGCCTTCTCGACACAAGTTTGAGTCCCTCCATTTTTGAACCGATTCCCGTTGGCGGACGAAATCACGATCGGCTTGATTCCCCGCGGCGTCAGCACAGCGGGTGCCTGTCCAAAAACCCTGCACGACGAGGCGGCGGCCAGTCCCGCGGCCGCGGTTGTGAAAACGAATTCCCGGCGCTTCATCTTCCTACTCATGATCATGCCTCCCAAAAAGCCAATCCAGATCGCCAGGCACGGTGATGTGCGAGTCCACCTGCAAATCCTAACTGAATTGTTGCATCAATCTATGTACTCGGAAGGGGTCCTGTCAATTTCTTTTAAAATTGAGGCCGGCAGCATGTGATGGTGAACTGCCGCGGCAAGCGGGATTGCGCGCCAAGGTCTGGAAGTGCTCAGGAGAAAAGGAGAAAGAACTAGCGGAGAGGGGGGGATTCGAACCCCCGACACCGGTTTTGCCAGTGTAACTGCTTAGCAGGCAGCCCTGTTCGGCCACTCCAGCACCTCTCCACAGCCGATTTCGGGTGTCTTCACGGAGAATTCCGCGGACGGCACAGCACGCAATGTTAGCGAAGCACGTCCCGCTTTGCCAGAGAAAATTCGGTACAGACTGTGAAATCCGCAGATTTTCCCGCTCAACGTAAATTATAGGTGCGATTCTCGTGCATTTCGTACTGCTACGTACCGGCAAATCGTTCGCCAGGCGGAAAGGACTTTTTACCCCCAAGACTCCAAGGCGCCAAAAATCTTGATTTTGGCTTAAATTCGAGATTCGAGATTCGAAAATCTCGAATTTCGAATCGCCGATTTCTTTGCGTTTTGACGTTAGAGTTTCCTTGGTTGCGGCTAGGCGGTCTCACGCTCTTCGTGGCTGCTTTATGGTGCGGTGTTTAAATCGCCCGTCAAAGGTCTGGTTATGGATTTTTGCTCTTCGGTCCTATAATCTTGATGCTTTTTGACGAGGTTGAAGAATCAACATGGGCACACCGGTACGCGTTCGCTTTGCTCCCAGTCCCACGGGCTATCTCCATGTCGGTGGGGCCCGCACGGCACTATTCAACTGGCTCTTTGCACGACATCACGGTGGGAAGTTCATTTTGCGTATCGAAGATACCGACCTTGCGCGCTCCTCGCAAGAAATGGTCGAAGGCATATTGCAGGGTATGCGGTGGCTCGGCCTGGATTGGGACGAAGGCCCCTACTTTCAGTCCCAGAGGCTCGACCGTTATCAGGCATTTGCGCGCAGCTTGCTCGAAAGCGGGCACGCCTATCGCTGCTTTTGCACTCCCGAAGAGCTCGGCCAGCGAAGGGGCGCACAGCAGGGCACTGGAGGTGCATGGCTTTACGACCGCCACTGCCTCGCGCTTGCGCGCGAAGAGTCCGAATTCCAGGCGCGCGCCGGTACCCCTTTCGCAGTACGATTCCGGGTCCCGGAAGGCAAAACTTCGTACTTTGACCAGGTTTTCGGCGCGATCGAGGTGAAGCATGCCGAAGTCGAGGACTTCGTCCTCCTGCGATCGGACGGCATCCCGACCTATCACCTCGGAGTCGTTGTCGACGACTTGGACATGGAGATCACGGACGTAATCCGCGGCGCCGATCACATTTCCAATACGCCCAAGCAGATTCTCCTGTATCAGGCGGCAGGACGCCCTCTTCCGCGGTTTGCGCACCTGCCTCTGATTCTCGGGCCTGACAAACAGCGGCTTTCCAAACGGCACGGTGCGACCTCGGTAATGGCTTATCTCGAGATGGGATATCTGCCGGACGCCTTTTTTAACTTTCTTTCCCTGTTGGGATGGTCCCCCGGCAAGGACCGTGAAATCCTGCCGCGTCAAGAACTGATTGCTCTGTTTTCTCTCGAAGGAATCGGCAAGGCTAACGCCGTGTTCGGAATTGACAAGCTGAACTGGTTCAACAGCCAGTACATCAACATGGCCGCGCCCGAGGAACTGCGCCGGCTGGTCGCAGAGGAACTCAGATCCCGGCAGGTCTGGCTCAGCGCAGCCGACGAGCTCGATCAGGAGACCATGGACCGAACTCTGGCCCTGCTCAAGAACCGGGCACATGTGCTCAGCGATTTCAGCGTCCGCTTCCGCGCGTTCTTCACCGCCCAATTTGATTACGATTCGGCAGCCGCGGCCAAATTCCTGCGCGATCCGCGGCTGAAAGCATCGATACCGCTTCTGCTGAAACGCTATGAATGTGAAGCATCCTTCACGCTGGAATCGACGGAACAGATCTTGCGCGCATTTGCCCAAGAGAGTGGCGTGAAAGCCGGGTTGCTGATCAACACTTTGCGGGTGGGACTGACAGGGCAAGGTGTGGCTCCCGGACTGTTTGAAGTTATGCAAGCGCTGGGGCGCGGACAGACGCTCGATCGCATGCGCAGACTGGCGCATTATCTCGACATTCAGTGAAAGAAGGTGACAAGGAAATGACCAAGCTGGGAGTGAATATCGACCACATAGCAACCATCCGGCAGGCCCGGCAGGCTATTGAGCCTGATCCTGTGGCAGCGGCCGTGTTGGCGGAGCTGGCG
>JBEKYG010000590.1:0-4036 GCA_049511215.1 Acidobacteriota bacterium
CTAAATCTTCTACTAACCACTTAATAGTGTGCCCCTATGCAAAACGCAAGATCGGATATCGGACCCTGATTTTTAGCGGGTTTCAGCCAATCCGAATGCCGAAACCCCGCAAACATAGGCTAATCAGTGCCTCTCCGCGCACACTCGCCGACGGGAGCCCGGTGCTCAATATCCGCAACAACGCGCAAGTCGCTGTGACGGCGTATGCCGTTGTCATCATCCGCACCAGGGGTTCTGCGTTAGTCCATAAAGACGGCGAGGTTTTCGACGCATTTTCGCAACCCGATTTCAAATCGTTGCTCCCGCCGAGCACAGAGCGCGGCATCTCTTTGCCTCAGCGATCCCTGGGAAAATGATTTGAGACTCGATTGGAGTTCGGGGCTGCAGTATTTGAAGATGGCACGACATTTGGGGAAGGCGACTGGGTACATCGAACTCTAGAGCGAAGGAGATTTATGCTCCAGGGAATTGAGGCCGCGCTCCCGGAACTGGATGAGGCTCTGAAGCAACATCCGTCGCGGGAACAACTGACAAAGGTCATGGTCGAGTTCAGGAATGAGCACACAAAGAGTATCAGCGATTCGCTGCTTCGATCGCTTTTTTCAAACCCTTATGAAGTTATTCTGAGCGTTTTGAGTCGGCCGAGGTACTTGCCGCAGACGCGCATACCAGAGTCAGTTGAACAATCCCTGAGCTGGAATATCAACAGACTGCGTCAAGTGGAAGCTCGCCTTTTGAGATCGAGGCCAAGCTTGAAGTTTGATTAATACCCGATTGCTTGTTGTTCGCCTGGACCGGCCAATCTATGCTCATTTGTAAGCGGTCCATTGTCCGGAGACTCTTGCCGTATGATCGGACGGCCGGTTTCCCCGTAAGGTAAAGAAATTCGAATGTTCCGTAACGGCGACCCACTTGGTCGGTTGGAGTTGGGAATGAGCCGCAATTTCGGCCTACACCGAGGAAGTGCAAACCCTGGCCCATGCGGCAGCTGTGACCCCGATATCCGATTCTCCGTTTGGTGGCGGGGACGGGAATTGTCACCTGCAGATATCACGCGAGGTCACGCAGTAGGTTCCGCCATCCGCCATGCACGACGGGCACCAAACCCAAGGCCCAAAAGGGCAATAACGAATCCTGTCTGACCCTGTCCGCCGGATCTTCGACCAGAGCTACCCCGGCACAATCGAGGCAGAACTTCTGGATTCGCAAAAGCGCGAAGTTTAATCCATTTCACTCTGAAACATAATCTATGTGCCTGCATCTAATTGGTTATAAGCTTGGAGGTGGTATGAAACGCCTTGAATGTGCACTAATTCTCTTGGTGACCAGTCTCCTGGGCGCCGGAACGCTTGTGTGGGCGCAAGAAGAAACTCCCCCGGTCCAGGTGCCTGCGCAACATCCCCAAATGCAGCAGGCGCCGCAGCAGCTGTTATCTCCCCAGCAACTCAACAACTTGGTGGCGCCGATCGCTCTCTACCCCGATCCGTTGCTGGGTCAGTTGCTGGTTGCCAGCACCTATCCGCTGGAGATCGTGGAAGCAAACCAGTGGTTGCAGCGGAACAGGAACCTCGGCGGCCGGGAGCTCATGGACGCCGCAAAGCAGCAACCCTGGGATCCCAGCGTGCAAGCGCTGGTGGCCGTTCCTGATGCGCTGGCGAAGCTAAACCAGGATATTAGCTGGACCACAGACCTCGGTAACGCCTTCCTCGCACAAGAGGCCGACGTGATGAACGCGGTCCAGCAGATGCGCGCCCGGGCGCAAGGCAATGGCAACCTGACTTCAACGCCGCAGCAGACGGTCACGACTGAGGCTCAAGGAGGGCAACAGGTCATCGTCATTCAGCCAGCCGACCCGCAGGTGATCTATGTGCCTTCCTATGATCCCATGTACGTTTGGGGACCTCCTGTTTACGGCTATTATCCCCCGCTCTATTACTCTGGATTCGGCTTCGGCTTCGGGCGCGGCTTCAACCTCAGCTTCTGTTTCGACGGCTGGGGAGGTTGGGGCGGTTGGGGATGGGGCCCGAACTGGTTCGGCCGCACGGTGTTCATCAATAATTCCTTCTTCCCTCGCTTTGGATTCCGCCACGGCTTCGGGGCCGGTTTTGTAGGGAGAACGAACTGGGCGCATGATCCGGTTCATCGCCTTGGCATTCCGTACCGGAACCAGCAGGTAGCCGCGCGGTTCCAGGGACATTCGATGGCCTCTCGGAATTCGTTCCAGGCAGGAACGGGGTCGAGGGCCGCCGTAGCGCCGTACGCAAACCGCTCCGCGGGGCGCGCTGGGGAGCAAGGATACCGTAACATGGCGTCTCAACCTCTGCGCGGCCAGAGTCAGCCGCAGCAGAGGTATCAGGCTCCGCAGCAGGTCCGCCCCGCGCCGCAGCAGAGGTATCAGACTCCGCAGCAGGTACGGCCCTCACCGCAGCAGAGGTATCAAGCTCCACAACAGTACCGGTCCGCACCGCAGCAGAGGTATCAAGCTCCGCAACAGTACCGGTCCGCGCCGCAGCAGAGGTATCAAGCTCCGCAACAGTACCGGTCCGCACCGCAACAGAGGTATCAGGCTCCTCAGCAGTACCGGTCCGCGCCACAGATGTCTACGCCACGCTTCAGCAATGGCGGTAGCTTCAGCGGCGGACGCGGATCCAGCGGCGGTGGCTCCCGTAGTGGCGGCGGAGGCGGAAGACGTCGCTGATGCCACGGGCGACGGCGATCGCCCACTGCCAGAAATTGCAGGCAACACGCATCGACGGCGCAAAATCCAAGCTCTTGATGCCGTCGTAGGCGGTATCGAGAATCGGGTTGATGATGATGTCCACCGGTTTCAAATGCCAGCCGATGATCGGTCGAATCTCGGACGCGACGCGGGTGGTGTCCCACCGCATTCTCGGACGGGCTCCTAGGGGCGGTTAGCCTCGGGAATAATGACGTGCGTTCCTTGACGCACGAGGCGCCCCGTCTCAAGCATTGCCTTAATTTGCTTGCCCACAATCCCGCCCATGTCTTCGGTGACCCTGACGAATCCAAGAAGCCCGCATGCCGCCTGCGGAACTTGGTCTTCCGTCATCCCATATGACTCTCGAACGACACGCTCTATTGCCAATTCAATCTCTTCGGGTGCTATCCACTCCAGCCTTTTGGCTGCAGGCGCCAAATCCGAGCGATCTCTGAGCGGAGGGCTGACCATTTCCTTTAACCACATGAAGTCCCCGGACTGTCGCGCGGATCCGTCCCTGATGGCGCATCCAAAAGCTGCAAGAAACGCCTGGTGAATCCGATTCCCGACGCGGGCGACGCCGGCTGCGTTTGCGACGCGCCGCATTAACTCACTTACGTGAAGAGGGCTTTCCACTTTCAGAACCTGATCCATCCAGTTACCTAATCTCGACGCAGGTACTTCGTGTAAAGCCCCTCCTGCTAAGTCGAAGCGCAATGATGCCATTTCATACTTCGGAATCTTTTGTCCTGCGTTCTTTTCTTGCTGCTCCCGCTGAATTGAAGGAATGGGCTGCTGCTGCGCAGACTCCGTAGCGATATCATTATTGGATGGCCTCTGAAAACCGCAAGCACCGGTTTGGCATTCCGAGCCACCACCTGGCTCGGGTAGATGGATTATCGCTGACTCGATCGCCTCGATAGTTCGTTTCAGTTCCCGCTCGGGGTTCCGATACCAGTCAGTGCTCCAAATCCTATGGATCCGCCAACCAAGACCCTCCAGCACGGCCTGACGCAATCTGTCGCGATCCCGAGCTGATCGGGCGCGGTGATAAGTTGCGCCGTCGCACTCTATTCCCAACAGATAGCGGCCGGGCTGCTCCGGATCGACAACTGCCAGGTCAATGAAAAAGCCGCCACAGCCCACCTGTGGCTGGACCATATGGCCTAGCGAGCTGAGAGCCTGTAACACTTGGGATTCGAAGGGTGATTCAGGCTCTCGTTGTGTCGCCATCGGGATTTCCAGTAAACCTTTTTGGGCATAAGCCAGGAAGGACTTAAGACATTTGACGCCAATCGAATTGGTTTTGTTGAGATC
>JBEKYG010000591.1:0-4036 GCA_049511215.1 Acidobacteriota bacterium
CATATGTCAACACAAATATGTCGTCAGTGCGAAAAATAAGATTATCATACAGAATTATTTCGAAATAACTCCAGCAACAAGGAGGAGTTTCAGCAAGGGGAAAAGTCGCCCGTCACGGCTGGTTTCCGTGTTTCCGTCCGGGCTTCTCTCAAAGGGGCTGCATTATAAACACAGCGCTTCCTGCTTTTAAAGAGGAAAATGCGTCAATTCCCAAAAATATATTGAATCTAGGAATGCGGATTTTAGATGTAATAAAAAACTGCGGAGATTTCGGGGATTAGAGAGTTCCCTTGCGCCCCCTTTCGGGCTCTGGGGTCGATTTCTTCTGTCGAATGCGGCGCCCGGGTGCGCCACCTTCCAATAGGATTGCCGATGAGCAAAACCAGGGTGTGAAGAAGCTCCAGGGAGGGCTCCATTGTCCAAGCAGCACTCCATCGCCCAAAGGGAGTTCCAGCGCGGCAGGATCAAAGCCAACATCATCCCCGTGCGCAGAGACTTCTCAAACTTGAGTTTCGTTTCGTCCTCGGTACCGAATGAGGAGTCGGGAATGACGGATGGGAGACAACGGCTTTCATTCGTCGGTGGCCATTCGGTCCAGCACTTGGGCAATGGCGCGCCAAAAAAGATCATGTTCCTGCTGCAGAATTCGGGACGAAAGCGACTCTTCCGTATCACCATCGAGAACTTCCACGGCCCGCTGCATCAAGATCCGCCCGGTATCCACGCCCTCATCGACAAGGTGTACCGTACACCCGGTAATCCGCACCCCATATTCGAGCGCCTGACGCTGCGCGTGAAGGCCCGGGAATGACGGCAGCAGGGCGGGATGGATGTTCAGGATCCGCGCCCGGTAGGCAGCTACAAACTCGGTGCTCAGCACGCGCATAAATCCTGCCAGGCAGATCAGCGCGGGATCGAAGGGCTGAAGCGCTGCCAGCAGGCGGCGGTCGTACTCGACTCGCTCGATCCCCTTCGATGGCAGGCAGAGGGTCGTAAGACCGAGGCCGCGCGCGCGCACCGCGCCGGGAGCATCCGTCACGTTGCTGATCACACAGCAGATGCTCGCATGCAGGTCGCGGCGTTCTATGGCCTCATGAATCGCGATGAAATTCGAGCCTCGCCCCGAGAGCAATATGGCCAGTTTCCGGTTGTTTTCCATGGCACATCGCCTCCACTATTATGGGCCATTGTCATAATGCACGGTTCCATTGCCGCTTACGATGACACCGATTTCGTGGCAAGGCTCGTCCTGAGATGCAAAATGACCTGTTACCACAGGCACATCTTCCGGAGCAACCACCAATATCATGCCGATTCCCATGTTGAAAGTGCGGAACATCTCCGCCTCTTCGATGCCTCCTTTTTGCTGCAGATAATCGAATAAGGGAAGGATCGGCCAGGACCGTTTCCACACGCGAGCCCCGGTATCAGGCGGAAGAATGCGCGGCAGGTTTTCCGTGATCCCACCTCCGGTGATGTGCGCCATCCCTTTCAGGATGGGCGCATCGAGAAGCGGTTCCAGCAGAGAAAGGTAGCTCCGGTGCGGTGCGAGCAGCAGGTCGGCGACCGATGCGTCAAGCTCCGGTATGACGTCCCCGGGAAGAAATTTTAGACGATCGAAAAACAGCTTGCGCGCCAGTGAGTAGCCGTTGGTGTGGAGGCCGGCGGATGCGATCCCAAGCAAGCGATCGCCAACGCGAATGCGCGTCCCGTCCACGAGGCATGAGCGGTCCACAACACCGACAATAAATCCGGCCAGATCGTATTCGCCCGGTGCATAAAAGTCCGGCATCTCCGCGGTCTCGCCTCCGATCAGGGCGCAACCCATTTCGCGGCAGCCACGTGCCAGGCCTGAGACAATTTGTTCCACCACCGCCGAATCGAGTTTTCCGCAGGCAATGTAGTCGAGAAAAAACAGCGGCCGCGCGCCCTGGACCAAAATGTCGGACACACAGTGGGAAACAAGATCGTATCCCACCGTGTTATGAATGCCGGTCATGAAGGCGATTTTGAGTTTGGTCCCAACTCCGTCGCAACTCGAAACCAGGAGCGGCTCCCGGTAGCGCTCCTTCTCAAACCGAAACAGAGCGCCAAAGCTGCCGATGTCCGTCAGCACTCCCGGTGTGAAGGTAGAGTGCGCCAGGCTCCGGATGCGCTTTTTCGCATCGTTCGCGGCATCGATGTTCACGCCCGATTGCGCGTAGGTCATTTTTTCAGAACTGTGATTTTTCATGAATGGACGAAACAGCTCATTGGGTTGGCGGAAGAATTTCGACGAGGTCGCTGCCGAACAACTCCTTTTGTCGCTCTTGCAGGACCACTTCGGTCGGATAGCGATCGGTAAAACAGGCCGAACAGAAACGCTCTCCCGCGCCGACCGACTTCAGCAGATAGTCGAGGCTCAGGTAACGAAGTGTGTCGGCCCCGATGAATTTGCCGATCTCTTCAACCGTCTTGGAGGCGGCGATCAGTTCCCGCTTGGTCGGGGTGTCGATGCCGTAATAGCAGGGACCGACGATTGGCGGCGAGGTGATGCGCACGTGAATCTCCCTCGCTCCGGCCGCGCGGATGATGTGTACGATCTTCTTGCTGGTAGTGCCGCGCACAATCGAATCATCCACCAGAATGATCCGCTTGTCGCGCAGGATCTCGCGCACCGGATTCAGCTTTACTTTCACCCCGAAATTGCGGATCGACTGCCGCGGCTCGATAAATGTCCTGCCCACGTAATGGTTGCGGATCAGGCCGAACTCCAGGGGGATGCCACTCTGCTGCGCATAGCCGAGTGCCGCGGACACACCCGAATCGGGCACCGGCACGACCACGTCGGCCTCCGTCGGATACTCGATCGCGAGGTATTTCCCGAGGAGCTTCCGGCTCTCGTTCACGTTCCTCCCAAAGACCAGGCTATCGGGGCGGCTGAAATACACATGCTCGAAAATGCAGTACGCCGGTTTTTCTTTGGGCAGCAGGAAATGCGACTCCAGACTGTCCCCCTCGACAACCAGGATCTCTCCGGGTTCGACGTCCCGGACATAATTGGCGTCGATAAGATCGAAGGCACATGTCTCAGAAGCAAAGACGTAGCGATCATCGACTCGTCCCATGCACAAAGGGCGGAACCCCCGCGGGTCGCGGGCCACAAGCAGGCAACTGGGGGTCAACACTACCAGGGAATAGGCACCCTGGATGAGGTGAAGCACTTCAGCAAAGGCTTCGAGGAGAGTGCGCCGCTTGGAGCGGCAAAGCAGGTGCAGAATGACCTCGCTGTCGCTGGTAGAATTGAATATGGCGCCATCCCTCTCCAACTCGCGCCGCAGTGCGCCTGCATTCACCAGGTTGCCGTTGTGGGCCAGTGCGACCGAACCGCGCCAACCGTCCACCAGGATCGGTTGGGCATTGGCGATTGCGCTTTCGCCGGACGTGGAGTAACGCACGTGCCCGATCGCCGAGTCGCCGACCAGGCGTTCCAGGCACGATTCGTTGAAAACCTCGGCCACATGCCCCATTCCCTTTTGCTGATGGAGCTTCTTCCCGTCGGAGCTGACGATGCCCGCCGATTCCTGGCCCCGGTGTTGCAACGCATACAGGCCTAGATAGGTCAGGCGCGCAGCCTCGGGATGGGAAACGATGGCGAAAATGCCGCACTCCTCGTGAAATCCAGCTTCAGACATCAGACCTCCGACCTCTAGAGGGAAATAAACCCACGGCTATTATACACAACCCCAACCCAAAATGGGGACGGTCAGCACAATTCCCAAATTCGATCCTTTAAGCGCAGGCTAAGGCATTCACGTAATTTGGGGATTGTGGTGACTGGTTCGAAAATAGAGGCAGAATGCCAGATACGTCGGGGTCGGTATCGGGGTCGCAATCGCAATCGGTCTTGCTAGTCCACCAAAGCCGACAGCGATTGTCCGAGTAGGGGAAGCTGCCAGCGGTCCGTAGGTATCGCCTTGGCTGTATCCGCCGTTTCCGGCTTCGTGCCCGTTTAGGTTCGCCGTGACCAGTCGCAACCTCCCCCCTCACTGACCCG
>JBEKYG010000592.1:0-4026 GCA_049511215.1 Acidobacteriota bacterium
GTGGTCCCTGCGTCAAGGCTTTGACTTTCTTGGCGTGTTACGGTCTCGGAGTCGTAGTGCCAGATAGTGGGTGGGCTGTCCTACGCCGCGCTCTTCGGAGCTGGGTTTTCCCCAGTGTCTGAATTGCGGCGCATCGTTGGAAGAAGCTTGACAATGCCGACCTTAATGCGATGATATGGGGCTTGGTATAAGCGCGCAGAAGAATACTGTTGAAGAATGCCGATCGGTCGGTCCCCCTCTACGGGGCAAGGGGAATCACAAGGCGACAGGCAGTGGTATTTCGTTATTAGGTAGATTCAGTCACCACCGTGCGGGTACCCACAGTCCGAATGCTTTCACAAAACGCCCAGCAAGCCGTGTTGGAAACGGCTCCTCCTGATTCGAAGCCACAGCCAAGCACTGCCCTGCTGGACCTTACGATTATTATCGTCAACTACAACGTCAAGGACTTCCTTCTGCAGTGTCTGCGCTCGATTGACCTGGCAATGAGGAGTATCCGGGGCGAAGTGATTGTCGTTGACAATCATTCCACGGACGGCTCGATTCGCTATCTGGAAGGATTGTTCCCGCACGTTCAATTCATCAGCCTCAAAGAAAATGTCGGTTTCGCCCGCGCCAACAACCTGGCTTTGGAGCGGGCTCGCGGTGAGTTTGTCCTCTTTTTGAACCCGGATACCCTGCTGGAAGAGCGCACATTCAAGGTGTTGCTTGCCTACATGCGCCAGTGCCCCAAGGTCGGCATGTGCGGCTGCAGAGTGCTCAACCCCGACGGCACGCTTCAACTGGCATGCCGGCGCTCCTACCCCACGCCCTGGGCTGCGTTCTGCAAGGTCTCCGGCTTGCAGAAGCTCTTCCCGAAATCCCGTCTCTTCGCGCAGTACAACCAGACGTTTCGCAGCGAGAACGAGACCTACCTCGTCGATGCCATCAGCGGCTCCTTCATGTTTGGCCGGGCCGCGGCGCTGAAGCAAACCGGGGGATTCGACACAGACTACTTCCTGTACGGTGAAGACCTCGATCTCTGTTATCGCGTCTCGAAAGCCGGCTGGAAAATCGCCTATGTTCCCGACACTTCGGTCATTCACTACAAGGGGGCCAGCACCAGGCGCAGTTATCTTAACAAAGTGAGGATCTTCTACGATGCGATGGAGCTCTTCGCACGCAAGCATCACAGTGGATCCACGATCCTCCTTTATCTCCTGCGCCTCGGCATTCTGCTGCGCTCGTGGCTCGCCCATGCCTGGCGCTACCGCCGCTCCTTGCTCGTGCTTTCGTTCGACCTGATCGGGATGAACGGCGCGCTGCTGTTGGCAACCAAGCTGCGCTTCGGCTCGTATCTGGGATTTCCGCCACAAGCATATCCGATTGTTTTTATCGTGCTCAGCCTGATAACGGTCGGTTCCATGCTGGCCACAGGGGAGTATCTTGAGCCGCGCCCTTCCCTGCGTCGAGCCGTCGTCGGCCTCATGATCAACTTTTTCCTGCTGAGCGCCTTGACCAATTTCTTTAAAGACTATGCCTTCAGCCGCGGCGTGCTCCTGATGCTCATCTCCTTTGGCCTCGTGTCGAGCGCGCTGATCAGGATCATGGTTGCCGTTTATGACCGGTCCCTGGGCAAGGAAGCGGATCGCCGCATAGCCATCGTGGGAACCAACGAAGCGGCAGCGCAAATCATTCGCGAGCTTCAAACCGCGGAGAGGCGCAACGCGGACTTGGTGGGGATTGTCACCAGGTCGAAAACCGATCAGGACAGCTATTGTGAGATCCCGATCGTCGGCGATTCAGCCCACCTGCCGGAGCTGATCGAACAACACCGGCTTGGAGAGATCATCATCACCGACAACTCGATCAGGCGAAAAGACATAATGGACTTGATCGCCCGGGCCTCGGCACTGTCGGCGCGCTTCCACGTCGCCCTCGACTACGAAGATATCGTGGTCTCGCGCATCGTCAATGAAGTTGCCGGGATCGAGCCGACGCTGCCCCCCTACAACCTTGGCCGCATGCGCTACCGTGCGGCCAAACGGACTTTTGATTTTGTGGTGTCGCTTTTCCTTTTGACGGCGGGCCTTCCGGCGGTCTATCTCTCGACCCGCAGTTTCCGTTCCGCGTTGAAGAAGCTGTGGGGCGCATTTACAGGAAAGTACAGCATCATCGGTCTCTACCCTTTGGATGATGAGGAGTCCCCGGTCATGGGAAAGATCGGGCTGACCGGGCTCGCCCACATCAGCAAGCCCTCGCGTCTTTCCCCCCAGGTCATCCGCGAGCTCAACGACTACTACGTGCAGCAGTACACGCTGACGCTGGATTTCGACATCCTCTTCAAGGGCTTGTTCCGGAAATCCAACGGCGGCTGAACCGAGCGCCAATGCAGGTAAGATCCTGATCCGGCGGGCGCTGAGGATTATCACGGCTCTTCTCATCAGGCTACTTACCTGGCAGGCGCGCCCTGATCCACCTGCGCTCGAGCATGCGGTCGATGTCCTGGCAGGAGACGGTACGCCGCGCCTGAATTTCCCGGCGCTTTTCCAGCACACGCCCAACCTTCAGCAGGAAGTCGATCTTGCTTTTCATAAAGCTGAAGAGATGTCCTCGGCCGGTAAAGTACAGGAATGCGAGAATCTCGTTGAGCATGTGCGCCGGCAGGTATTTCCAGACCAGCCTGCCTGGCATGTTTTTGAAATAGACGAATTCCATGTTCCTCTGGCCGTAAAACACATGCGCGCGACTGAGTCTTCCAATGGACTCATTGAGCCTATGGTAAACGACCGCGTCGGGCGCGTAGCGGCACCTCCAGCCCTGCAACTGGGCACGAAAACACAGGTCGCAGTCTTCATATAGAAGAAAGAAGTCTTCATCCAGACCCCCGATGTCGGCAAGCATCGAGCGGCGCAAAAGCATGGCACATCCAGAGGCGCCAAAAACACTTTCCGCGGATCGATAGTCGTCCGGTGACGCAAGGTGCCCGCGCTTGAAACCGACCCCCACGGTCGTCATGCCGTCGCCGGCACTATCCAACTTGCCGCGGTCCCCGTGCAAGACGATCTTGGAAGCGGCCATTCCCACACGGGCATCGGCGGCAGCGCGCAACAGGCATTCAGCCCAATGCCGGTCCGCAACGGCATCGTTGTTGAGTAGAGCCACAAACTCAGCGGCAGTCGCCTCGATCCCCCGGTTATTTCCCGCGGCGAACCCGCGGTTGCTTTCCAGAGCCAGGAGTTTCACCGTGGGAAACCGGTCTCGAACGAGATCGACAGAGTCGTCTGTCGAACCGTTGTCGACCAGCACAACCTCGATGTCTGGCACACTTTGATTTAGCAGAGAGGAGAGGCACTCCTGGAGGAGTTGCCTCCCATTCCAGTTGACAACAACAACCGCCAGATTCGCCATGGCATCAGACACCCTGGCGGCGGAAGATGATTCTCACGGTCTCGACAAGAATGACGAGATCAAGGAGAAAGGAGGGGTTGTGGATATAGGTTAGATCATACTTGAGCTTGATCGTGGGATCCGAGTGGTAGTGTCCCCGGATCTGCGCCAGCCCGGTGATCCCAGGCTTCACCTTGTGCCGTTCGTTATAGCCATGGATCTCCTGAGCAAATTTCGCGACAAACTCCGGCCGATCCGGTCTCGGCCCGACCAGACTCATATCTCCCTTGAACACATTGATAAGTTGGAGACTCTCGTCGATTCGGTAGCGGCGCAGGAACCGGCCTAAGGGACTCGACCGGGGATCATCCGCCTTGGCCAGAACCGGACCGGTCTGGTCCTCGATATTCACCGGCATGGTTCTGAACTTGACCAGGCGGAATGGCTCTCCCCAGCGGCCGACGCGGGTCTGAACATAAACAATGGGACCACCGTCTGAGAGCTTGATGGCCAGCGCCACGACGATCCAAAGCGGCAGCAGCAAGATCGTCAGGATGGTGCCAAAGAAAATGTCCCTGAGCCTGCGGGAAAAGGCACTGACCGGATCGGTGGGATTTCGCACCACTTCAATCAGTGGAATGTCGCGAATATTGAAAT
>JBEKYG010000593.1:0-4025 GCA_049511215.1 Acidobacteriota bacterium
CGTAAAGATCGGTTACCAACCGCTTCCAAGTCAAGAAGAATTGACGATTGAACTGCCGGATCCGCTGCTTTTCATTCGTCATTCGTCCATCGTCAGAGCAGTACATGGCGGAGGGCCTGTCCCGTAGCCGAGTGTTTGATCCGGGCGACATCCTCGGGGGTGCCGATGGCGACGATTTTGCCTCCTCGTTCACCTCCCTCGGGACCAAGATCGATGATCCAGTCTGCCATTTTGATGACGTCAAGATTGTGTTCGATCACGATCACGGTGTTACCGAGCTCGACCAAGCTGCTCAGTATGTCGAGAAGTTTCTTAACATCGTGAAAATGCAGGCCCGTGGTAGGTTCATCCAGGATGTAGAGTGTTTTGCCTGTGGCGCGGCGACTGAGCTCGCGTGCCAACTTCACCCTTTGTGCTTCGCCTCCGGAGAGCGTAGTGGCCGATTGGCCCAACTGAACATAGCCCAGGCCCACGCTGTTCAGGGTCTGCAGTTTCTGAGCAATCGCCGGTATGTTTTCCAGAAGCAGATAGGCATCGCTGATGTTCATCTCCAGCAGATCGGCGATTGAAAATCCCTTGTATTTGACCGCCAGCGTCTCACGGTTGTAACGCTTGCCCCGACAGGTTTCGCAGAGGACGCGCACCTCGGGGAGAAAGCTCATCTCGATCCGGCGCAACCCTTCCCCCTGGCAGGCCTCGCATCGGCCGCCCTGAACATTGAAGCTGAAGCGTCCGGGCTTGTATCCGCGCATCCGTGATTCGGGGAGCAAGGCGAACAAATCCCTGATGTGGGTGAATAATCCGGTATAGGTCGCCGGGTTGGAGCGGGGCGTCCGGCCGATGGGCGATTGGTCGATCTCGATCACCTTGTCAAGGTATTCGATCCCCTGAATCTCATCATGTGCCCCCGGATCCGAGAGCGCACGATGCAGCTTGCGCGAGAGCGCCTTGTACACGATGTCGTCCACGAGCGAGGATTTCCCGGAGCCGGAAACACCGGTCACGCAGAGGAACAGCCCAAGCGGAAACTCAACCGTGAGATTTTGCAAGTTGTTGTGCCGGGCGCCCTTGATTACCAGCCGTTTGCCATTTCCGGCTCGACGATTTCGAGGGTACTCTATCCGCAGCTTGCCGCTCAGGTACTGTCCCGTGAGGGAGCCAGGCTGCTGCTGCACCTGTTCCAGCGTTCCGGAGACAACCACCAGGCCCCCGGCTTTCCCGGCGCCCGGCCCCAGATCGACGATATGGTCGGCGTTTCGGATGGTCTCCTCGTCATGCTCCACCACGATGATCGTGTTGCCCAAATCTCTGAGCTCGGCCAGCGTGTCGAGAAGGCGCCGGTTATCGCGCGCGTGCAGACCGATCGAAGGCTCGTCCAGAACGTAGAGCACGCCTCGCAGTTTCGACCCGATCTGCGTGGCGAGACGGATCCGTTGCCCCTCTCCCCCGGAGAGTGTGGAGACGGGGCGGTCCAGGGAAAGGTAGCTCACCCCCACGTTAAGGAGGAACTCCAGTCGCTCGCTGATCTCTTTCAGGACCTGTCCTGCAATCCGGTGCTCACGCGGCGTCAGAGTAAGCCGGCGAAACGCCTGAAGAGCCTTGGCCAGCGGCAGCCGGGCGAAATCCTGGATCCCCATCCCGTCCAGCTTGACGGCGCGACTCTCCGGGCGTAAACGCGCACCGCCGCAAGCGGGGCAAGCCTGGGCGGAAAATAACAGATCCACCTCATCCTGGAGGCGGGTATTTTCGTCGCTCCGGCGTAATTCCTCCAACCACGTGGCGACACCGCGAAAGGTACCGGTGTAATGATAATCCTCGTAGGCGAAGGTCAGGGGTTCCGGGCTACCGAAGAAGTAAACCTCCCGGACTCTGGCCGGCAACTGGGCAAATGGCGTGGAGTCATCGACCTTGAAATTCCTGGCGATCGTGAGCAGCGCTTCTCGCAGATAAGTCGCAGCTCGCTTGTTCTCGATGGGGAATTGTATAGCTGAGATCGGCATTTGTGGATCAGGAATGACCTTTTCAGGATTGAGCACCATCTTGACACCCATCCCGTCGCATTCAGGGCAGGCGCCATATTTGGAGTTGAAGGAAAAGGAACGCGGCTCCAACGTAGGGACATTAACCCCACAATTGATGCAGGCCTGGCGCTCCGAAAAGAGCTTCTCCTCCAAATCGAGTGCTGCCACCGTCACCAGACCTTCTGCCAAATCCATGGCCGCCTTCACCGACATCTCGAGCCGGCGGCGAATTCCAGATCTGATGAGAACCCGATCGACGATGACTTCGACGGTGTGGGCATGGGTCTTGGGAAGCCGGATCTCATCATCCAGGTCATAAATGCGCCCATCCACTCTGACCCGGACATAACCCTTCTTGAGGTACTTCTCGAAGAGTTTCCTAAACTCGCCTTTTCTGCCTCGCACCACGGGCGCCAGAATCATGACGCGCGCGTCTTGTGGGTATGCAAGGATCGAGTCGACGATCTGATCCAAAGTCTGGTGTGTGATGGGCTGGCCGCATAGATGACAATGCGGTTTGCCTATGGAGGCAAACAGCAGGCGCATGTAGTCGTAGATTTCCGTCACGGTACCAACGGTCGAACGTGGGCTACGGCCGGTCGTCTTCTGCTCGATGCTGATCGCCGGGGACAGCCCTTCCACGCCGTCCACATCCGGCTTCTCCAGCTGCTCGAGGAATTGGCGCGCGAAGGCCGAGAGCGACTCGATATAGCGGCGCTGCCCCTCGGCATAGATGGTGTCGAATGCCAGGCTGGACTTGCCGGAACCCGAGAGCCCTGTGATAACCGACAGCTTGTGCCGCGGGATTTCCAGGTCGATGTTCTTGAGGTTGTGCTGGCGCGCGCCACGCACCACAATCTTCTCTAGCATAGTCAGACCAAATAGCTAAGTTTACGTGCCGCGCGTAACGGTCGTCAATCTCATCCCTGGTAAATTCGAGATTCGAGATTCGAGATTCGAAATTCTAAAATCTCGAATCTCGAATTTCGAATCGCAGCATTCGGACAAACGCCATTGAATTAGGCACATTCAATCTGTATCGTTTGGTAAAGTTCGGCGTGCTGGAAAATCGATCGGCTGAGAAGTCGTTTCTCATCTCAGGAGCGCTGTCGGGGCGCAGAACTGGGATGGGCAGTAGATTTATCCCTTGTATCCGAGGAAAATCGTATGATCCGTAAACAAGACGCACTGGATTACCATTCAGAAGGAAGACGCGGCAAGATTGAGGTGATCGCAACCAAACCCTGCCAGACTCAACGCGATCTCTCCCTTGCCTACACGCCCGGGGTTGCTGAGCCATGCCTCGCAATCGAAGCCGATCCCGAGGAAGCCTATCGCTATACCACCAAGGGGAACCTGGTTGCGGTTGTAAGCAACGGTACCGCGGTGCTTGGTCTCGGCAATATCGGGGCCCTGGCCGGCAAGCCCGTGATGGAAGGCAAAGGCGTGCTTTTCAAGCGCTTTGCGGATGTCGATGTCTTCGACATTGAATTAAACTCACAGGATCCTGATGATATCATCAAAGCGGTCATGATGCTGGAGCCGACTTTCGGCGGCATCAACTTAGAAGATATCAAGGCTCCCGAATGCTTCTACATTGAGGAAACGCTCAAAGCCCGGATGAACATCCCGGTCTTTCATGACGATCAGCATGGCACGGCGATCATCAGCGGGGCGTCGCTGCTCAATGCCCTCGAGCTCGTGGGCAAGAGACTCGAAAATGTGCGCGTCGTCTTTTCGGGCGCCGGCGCGGCAGGCATCGCCTGCGCCAAGCTCTACGAAAAGCTCGGTGTCAGGAGGGAAAACATCCTTCTCATCGACACCAAAGGCGTGGTGTATGCGGGCCGCGCCGAGGGAATGTCTCCTTACAAAGAGTACTTCGCCGGAGATACCAAGGCGCGCACCCTTGCCGATGCCATGAAGGGAGCCGACGTGTTTTGCGGTGTTTCCGCCAAAGGCGTCGTAACCCAGGAGATGGTTCGCTCCATGGCCGACAACCCGATC
>JBEKYG010000594.1:0-4016 GCA_049511215.1 Acidobacteriota bacterium
GTAAAGGCGGGTAGAATTGTGCTCGTACAGCACATCCCCTCGATCCAGTGAGACGACTTCCACACCCCACTGGGCGTTGGCAAAATTGGCGTCGGTGAATATGCGCTCGAGGTCGGCATGGAGATGATCCATGGCCCCGGCCACGGCTGCCGGCGTTGCCATTTTCGCGGCGGTTTTCGGGACGCAGCCCGGCGACGGCAACGTGAGAGCAAGCGTCACGAGAAACGCGCACGTCCGAACGGGACTCTTCATGATGGCAGATTTAATCACAAATCGGAGAAAAAGCGTTCGATTTTCGAGGCGCGTCTGCGGGGAATGCGGTTCATTTCGGCATCCATCAGGTTTTTCCTCCTAAGTAACTGGGCAACAGCCTAGTATATCTGGTCACGTGCTCGCTGATAGACTCCCTCGCGAAATGCAGAAACTCGCGTCATTCAGAATGGTCAGGATATCAAATCTGCGGGGAGAGGCACTTCCTCCCAATCCTCTCAGCCACAGGTTTCCGGCATGCGGCAGTTGGACGTGATCCGGCAACTGCATCAAAAAACTCTGGAGGGTTTCCGTGAAGGCCATTTTATGGGTCTGATTTCAATCAATGACTTGTTGGCGTGAAGCAGCTACGGCTTGTTACTAAGTGATTCCAAGGAAGAGTACTGAGAAGGCCCCGACAGGTTTGTTTCCAGATTTGGAGGATCGACTTTTATGTTCGAATTGGAAAGTGAGGAGATACTTGAAAGTTCTGACCCATACGATTCGGAAGACACGGTGGGGGAGGAAGCAGGGGGCGGCGAAGAGTTTGCGGAGGTCACTCGAGCTCTTTCCGTCGATCGTAATCGCTTCAGCCGCGCGCAGTGGGAAGACAGCCCGGTCGTGAAGGGAGAAGCCGCGCCTTCGACTGATCCCCTCCACAGTTATTATCGCAGCATGAGCAAGATCTCGCTGCTCACGCGAGCAGAGGAAGTCTACCTTGCGAAGACGATCGAAACGGCCAAGATTAATACACTTCGATTGCTCTCCCTAACTCCCATCAGTACGGCCAAATTGATGGAGCTTGGCTCTGGATTGCAGCCCGTCTTCTCTGCCCGGGTTGCAGCTCTTCCGGACAGCCCCGAGGTCCATTATGAGACCGGGAGTGAGGTTTCGCCGGACGAGCGCAAATGTACGCGCGAGAAAGAAATCCGCCGCATCCTGCAGCGTCTCCAAAAGCTGGAGGAGCGTTATCGCGTGATGAAACTCGAAATGAAGAGCCAAAGGAGGCTCGGCAGCGGGCGAACCGAAGAGCCTGCCAAAATCAAGCACTGCCGTGAGGCTGTGTTCCAGACCCTGTCGCGGATTGAACTGACCGAAAACCAAATCAGCTATCTGGTAGGCGGCCTTCAAGAGGTTCTGAACCGGATGGAGTCGGGAGGGAGGGACGCGGGCATGTCGCGATCTGCCGGAATGAATTCCAGCCGCATTCCAGCCGCCCGCGCCCGCCGCAGGGCCTTGGAGACCGAGTATCTGACCGACGCCGGCGAGCTGCGCAAGATCCTGAGCCTGATCAACGAGAACGCGACGTCAATGGCCCACGCCAAGAATGAGTTCGTCCGCGCCAACCTGAGGCTGGTGCTTAGCATAGCGAAAAACTACTCCTATCCTGGACTCGATTTGCTCGATTTGGTCCAGGAAGGAAACATTGGGTTGATGAAGGCCGTGGACAAGTTCAACTACCACCTGGGTCACAAGTTCTCAACCTATGCCACCTGGTGGATTCGCCAGAGCATCACCCGCGCTATCGCGGATCAGGGGAGAACCATACGGATACCGGTCCACATGGTTGAGGCGCTGAATCGAGTGCTGAAGACTTCGAACGAATTGTCGAAGCGCATGGGCCACGAGCCCTCTGTTCATGAACTGGCGAAAGAGCTGAAGGCGCCCGTCGCTAAGGTCACGCAAATCCTCAAGGCAACCAAGGAACCTATTTCGCTGGAGTTCGCGATCTCCGCTAACAAAGATGCGGTCTTGAACCGGTTCATTGAGGATAAGAGCGCCGTTTCACCTGACGGTGACGCGCTGAGCCACAGCCTGAGAGAAGTCACCAATCTTGCGCTTCGATCCTTGTCCCCTCGGGAAGAGGAAATCGTCCGCATGCGTTACGGCCTCAACGAGAAGGGCAAGGAATACACGTTGCAGGAAGTGGGGGAGATCTTTCAACTCACGCGCGAGCGGATCCGTCAGATCGAAGAGAAAGCCCTGATCAAGCTGCGCAGCCCACACCGCCCCAACAAGCTCCGGGAGTTTGCAGATTTCGTGAGCATAAACTGAACAAGTCCGTGGACGGTAGCGGCTGATGGGCAAGACCACAGAGACGGGTAAGACTCGGAACGTTACTGTTGGCACAATGGCCGGGCGTTTTGCCTTCCGCAAAGCTACTGCCGCCCCCGTCGGCGTGAAAGAACTCCTCCGCCGGGGGCACCGTCTCCTACCGTCGGGATGACGGCCGAAAATCCGAAGACTCCGCAACTGCCTTTACTCCATTCTTGTTATTCGTACTACTTACCCGCAAGTCCTTTCCTTACTTGGAAAAGACTTTTAACCGCCAAGTCTCAAAGACGCCAAGACGCCAAGATTCCTGGGTGTTTTCCTGGCGTCTTGGGGTCTTGGGGTCTTGGCGGTTGATTTGGTTGCGGCATTGCCGCAACAGGTGGTTCGTGGCTGCTTTTTTTCTTGTAGCGTCTGAGTCACAGTTCATATTGCCCTTGTGCTGCTCATGACCGGCTGGTTATATTAAACGGTTGTAGTTTGAGATTATCCCTTTTGCTCTGCCCATAGAGGAGGACCGCCAATGGCCGGTATCATCGGCTACGGAGCTTACATCCCGCGCAACCGAATTAGAGTCGAGGAGATTGCCAAGATCTGGGGTGCGGATGCCCCCAGCTACAAGCGTGGCCTTGGTCTGGAGGAGAAATCCGTGCCTAGCCCTGACCAGGACACGATCACAATGTCCGTGGAGGCAGCTAAGAAGGCGATCCAACGCGCGGGGATCGACCCCCGGGAGCTCGGCGCGGTCTACGTTGGCTCGGAATCACACCCCTATGCGGTCAAGCCGTCCGGCACCATTCTGGCGGAGGCGATCGGCGCAACGCCGGAGGTACATTCCGCCAGCTTTGAATTTGCTTGCAAGGCAGGGACCGAGGCCATGTTCGTGTGCCTGTGCCAAGTCGAATCGGGACGGATCAAGTACGGCTTGGCCGTCGGGGCCGACACTTCTCAAGGAGCCCCGGGAGACGCCCTGGAGTACTCGACCGCCGCCGGCGCCGCGGCCTTTATCTTCGGGAGGGAAAACATCATCGCCGAGGTGAACGAGACCTATTCCTTCATGACCGATACACCGGATTTCTGGCGCCGCGAATATGAGCACTACCCCCGGCACGGCGGCCGCTTCACGGGAGAGCCTGCCTACTTCAAGCACGTTCTCGGGGCGGCACGCGGCATCATGACCAAGGCAAGGATGGCGCCCAAGGATTTCACTTGGGTTGTCTTCCACCAGCCTAATGGCAAGTTCCCCCTGAATGCGGGCAAGCAGTTGGGCTTCACCAGAGAGCAAATCGAGACCGGGCGGCTAGTGCCCAAGTTGGGAAATACCTACTCAGGGTCCTCCCCGATGGGGCTCACGGCCATCCTGGACGTGGCCAAGCCCGGAGACAAGATCCTGATGGTCTCCTACGGATCGGGCGCGGGCAGCGATGGTTTCATTTATACGGTGACCGACCTCATCCAGGAGGTTCAAAACAAGGCTGCCAAAACCAGGGAAATGCTCGACAACAACAAGGTCTACATCGACTATGGGACCTATGCCAAATATCGAGGCAAGATCCGGAAGGCGGAGTAAGGAGAAGCTCGCGATGAGAGATGTGGCAGTTCTGGGAGTCGGTTTGAACAAAAAGTGGGGAGAACTCTGGGAGATGTCCCTCCGCGACATCTTTGTGGAGGCCGCCCTGAACGCTTTAGACGACGCCGGGGTGGACCATTTTGAT
>JBEKYG010000595.1:0-3995 GCA_049511215.1 Acidobacteriota bacterium
CGACCTTTTTGCCTGCCCCCTTGAAAAGGGCGTCGGCCGCGGCCAGAGCCGCGGCGGCCGCTTCCCGGCTCCCGGCCTTTACGACGATCAGAAGATCCGCCTCGTCTGCATCATCGAAAAGAGGGACTGCCAGGCCGCTGGAGTTCAGTATCGCCTTGTTCGATTTCGTCCCCATCACCACAGCAGCATCGAGTATGCCCTTCATGGCGGCAATTTCCCTGCCGCCGCGCATGAGCGTGATCGAATCGAAGTAAGCGCCCTTCCTGATCCTTCCGGTAACAATCATGAGACAATCACGAATAGAACGTGGTTAAGAGGACTCTCTTTCGCACCTTAGGGCTCAGGTGCTCAATCGGTCCCAACCCCGGGGTCCGCCAGCTCGCCCGTGGTTCGAAGGCCAATGGGATGCGCCATGGCCGACAGTCACGAATGGCACTCAATTAAAGAGCCCAAATAGGACCCTGAAAGGGCCCAGCAGGAAAGCCCAGGGCGCAAGCCCTGGGAACTGGCATAGATTGGGAATCAGCCCTGAAAGGGCGAAGCAGCCTGCGCCGCCCTTTCAGGGCTGATCTCCCAGATGCTCATGATCCCAGGGCTCACGCCCTGGGCTTTCCTGCCCCGCCCCTTCGGGACTTAAACATTTTATTTGCCGGCACTACGAGGTGATTGCGGTCACTTTTATTTAAGCGCCACTCGTGACAGTGACTGCGCCCAGACCGCACCGCCTCGGCCCATTGTGCCATCATCCCTCTGCCTCGAAGAACCGTCATGAAAAATCCTGTTCCCAGGTCCGCGCCCGAACTGGCGCCCACCGCAAGCAATTTCTCGCTCGAAGCTCGAATGGAGTTCTCTCCTTCATAAGTCAGGGCCTCAATCAGGTCCTTCATTCGCCCGAAGAGCAACCCCCGGCCGGCTAGTGCCAGGAAAGCATTGGAAAAAAGGTTGTCGCCCACGGCCGTCTTGAGCACAGCATTGATGATGTTTCGAAAGTTCCGGTGATGTAATTTCTGTAGCAGGTTGACGCCGATGAGCAGGCCCGCAATAAAGTCATCGCCGCTCGGCGTCAGCCCTAAACCGCACCCTTTTAGAATTTCGATGCCACCGAGCAAGTCATTATGGAAGACCTGATGCACACCCTGGGAAATTCGACTCATAAAAGCTCTTCCAAAACCGGGCCGAAAACTCCCGATCCTCCTTTCGTCGAGGAGAAAAGCAAGACTGCGCGCTGGGGAAGTCTCAACCAGCAATTTCCCCCAAAATGCCAGGTTCCGGCTGAAACGTTTGCGGTCCCAGCCGCGGGGCCTGAAGTCAGAATGATAGTAATTGTCGGCACTAAAGCTGAATCGCCGGTTGTCGAATGCAACCACGTTCGAACTGACGCGCAGCCAAGGGGAAAAGACCCGCCTCTCTTGGGAAGACAAGCCTCGGATGACGATATTCAGCGGCCCGGGGCCGATCTCTTCATCAACCAACGCAACCAGATCCTGGCCCTTGGTAAAATTAACGACCCGGTCGAATCGGGAGTGCAACTCATATGTCCCAGGCTCAACCTGGTCTCCTATGCTCAGCAGTATCATGCCGGGTAAAATATCATTCCGTAGTTCTTGCTGTAATCGGCCTCGCGCACAACTTCGACTGATCCCCGGCGCCCATACCCGCGTTAGCCCTTTCCAGTACCGTGGAAATCGAGGCTAGCGCAAATATAAGGGCACGGCAAAAGCGGGCAACGAGCCGGTAGCGGCCAATCTCGACCCGATCGCCTATGGCCACGAGTTCAATGGAGCACGTCACTCTTCCTCCAGCTTTTCCGGCATTACTATCTTCTCATTGCGCTTCAAGACGGCGCTTGAGACCGGGCGCGCCAGTTTGGTCTGGATCATTTCCTCCAGGTATTTTTTAACAGCCGCGTCCCAGTATTTTTTGGTGACGTAATAAACCTTGGCCCCTCCCAATTCATGCTGGTTATCGGGCCAGGGATACGAAGGCTGCGCCATCCCAATGCCCCACCGTTTCAGGCCGTTATAACTTTCGTAGGTGGCCCAGAATTCTTTCTGCTTCAAGGTCTCGAAACAGTATTCGCACTTCGCGTAATACATGATGGCCCCGGCTCTGAGTCCTCTGCGAAAGGCCATTGTGTGCAGGCTGATATTGATGTCTTCATTCATCAATCGGCCGTTGCAGAAGGCGACCACATGCCCGTCAATAATCCCGATTAGCTGGTAAGGATCTTTCAGGCGGTTTCGGATCCAGCCGAGAACCTCGGCATAAACCCTCGCTCCCACGATGTCGTAGAAATCGTGGTCGACGTCCATCAGCTTCTTTATGTAGGCAAGAAATGAAGGCGCCTCTTCTCTTTTCAAAGGGCGTATCAACATGGTCTCCCCGCTCTTCACCTTCACTATGGCCGGTTCAAACGGCGGTATCGGCATTGCGGGCGGCGACAAAAGCGGCTCGAGTTCATGAACACTGAAGCTCAACACTTCCTGTGACACTTTCTCCGGCGGTGACTTTTTCATCGGTCTCCTCTGCAACTCGTGGCTCCGGATTCAAGAGGTCTGGTCGAAAACGGCGGCCATTTGCGGAAAGGCCTGCGATTCGCTGTTCTACCTGCGCAACTATGCCCGATTGTCTATCACCCTCAACGCAGCCGGGTCAAGCCTAAAGCAAGATCGAGGAGCACATCGTTAGGGTAAGTGGCGCACCTTGGTCCCCGGCGGCGCAGACGAAGAACAGCTCCACGGGATCGAGGCGAGCGGACGGTTCAGTAT
Source organism: Acidobacteriota bacterium (assembly GCA_049511215.1). Lineage (GTDB taxonomy): Bacteria > Acidobacteriota > UBA6911 > UBA6911 > UBA6911 > JAFNAG01. Next base: position 2,769 of record JBEKYG010000595.1, read on the forward strand.
CTGGGGGAAAAATCGGTGACAGGCACCCATTTGAGGGGTTTGAAGCAGGCCATATAGCCACACCTGTTCTCATCAAATTGGTGCCTGTCAGCGTTTTTCCCCAGACGCCAGGAAAAACGTCCTTTTCATGCGCTCGGGTCGCTGGGATAATCATAGACCCACGCAGGGCAACGGCAGACCGGAGGATACGACGATGATTCGACGAACCATTCAAATCGAAGAGAAGCTTCCGCTCCTGGAAACCATCCCTCTGAGCCTGCAACACTTGTTTGCCATGTTCGGGGCCGCCGTGCTGGTGCCATTCCTGTTTGGCGTGAATCCTTCTACCTCGCTGCTAATGAACGGGGTTGGCACGCTCATCTATTTGATCTGTATGCGCGGGAGGATACCGGCGTATCTTGGATCGAGTTTCGCCTTCATCGCGCCGGTTCTTGCTATTCTGAAAGACCCGCGACTGGGAGGATACCCGGCAGGGAGAAGTGTATAAAAACTCCCTACCCGGCAACATCGCTTTGGAGTAAGATCGCGGCTGTGATCCGCCTTGGGTTCTGGGCAGTCGCGGCAGACGGGGCCAAGTTGACATAAGGCCCATATCAGAAGCAGGGGCAGCCCTCGCAGCCGGACTCCCATCCAAGAAATCGCAGCTTATTTCGTCTAACACGGCCACCGGCCGCAACCAAGATGAAAAAGACCACATTCTCAACTTGCATAAAAGCAAAGAAATCATGGATAGAGAATCTATCCGCCGGCAGCATGCAAGCCGAGGAACTTGTCTCCTTCCGCGAGGGATTGCGGCAAGGAGTTTGAAACAACTTAGACAGGAGGCGTTTTATGAAAGGCTTGTGGTCGCTTCAGCGAAGCAGCCAGTTACTGTTCGCGTTATTGGCCGTGCTGACGATTTCGATAACAATCGTCACGGCTCAGGATATCGTAACGAAAGGAAGCATCAGCGGCACGGTTGTGGATGCGACCGGCGGAGTCATGACAAACGTTCAGGTGAGCGTTGCCGGTGAGATCGACAAGCGGTCCGTGACTACCGACGCGTCGGGCAGGTTCGAAGTTCCTAACCTGCTGCCAGGCAGCTACACCGTCAAGGCAGAGTTAACCGGATTCAAAACCACGACCGTCAGTAACGTCATGGTTAATGTCGGGAAAGCGACTTCGATGAGATTGGTGATGCAGGTCGGAAACATCGTGGAGGTCGTGGAGGTCAAGGCCGGTTCGGAA
>JBEKYG010000596.1:0-3994 GCA_049511215.1 Acidobacteriota bacterium
CATCTTTATGGGGCTCGAGTCCATAAGCCCCGAGAGCCTGCGGAGCGCGCACAAAATGTTCAACCGGCCGGAAGAATACTCGGGGGTACTGCAGGGCCTTGCCAGGCGCGGCGTCTATGCGATCACTTCGTTTATTGTGGGGATGGAGGGGGATCGCCCCGGTATGGCGTCAGCCATCAGTTCGGAAGTTGCTACCTGGCCCCCCGTGCTGCCGGTTTTCGGATTGCTCACCCCCTATCCGGGCACTCCGTTGTACGACCGGCTCCAAAAACAGGGAAGACTGGTCCGGCCGGAGCACTGGCTGGATTTCAAGCCATTCCGGCTGACATTCCAACCCAACCACCTGTCCCCCAGCCAAGCCGAAGACGAGGTGAACGAATCCTGGCGCCGGGGTTACGGACGCCGCTCCTTCGCGCGCACGCAGCGGTGGCTGGTGGACAACCGGAAGCCGTTCGACCACCAGGTTGCGTTCCTGGTCGCGCGTCTGCTGTTTCGAGGCATCTACTTTCCCCAGTCGACTCCCTGGTCGTGGGTCCGACTGCTGGCATCCAATGCGCACACGATCGCAAGCCTGGTGCTGCGCAGACTGCTCACCCAGCCGGCGCGTCCGGAGGCGATTGACATGGGTCCTGTCACTGCCGAGAATCCCGCCCTGGGACTGGTTCGTCGCGACAGCGTGTCGGAAGGAATGTGAGCTGATGTCGCAATTCGACGTTCTGCCCGAGCATTGCCGCGTTTCGACATTAAGATCAGCGCATTCAGCAGCCTGCGGAGGGAATGAAGAACGGTTCGGATTATTCTCGGCCGGTGCTACCCCGGTATATCAAGTAGTAGCCGCTGCGCGCCTGAACCGTGCAACCTGGACAGCGCTTGCCAATGACAACCTTCACGGTCAGCCGGTGGAAGCTACCCTCCTCGCCTGCACGGGAGGGGGTGAAGCCGAGTGTATAACCACGCCTCAGATCCGCAATAGCGTTGTCTAGAGCCCCGCCGAGCGTCTGCGCAGCGCTTAGATTCAAGACCTGTCCGCCTGTTGCACGAGCGATCTGTTCTATAAGTTTCGGGTCTCGCAGAGGTGGAGCCCAATGGAATTCGCTCGGAGCCTTGATACTGAAAAGCGTGGCCGACGCCTCCAGGGCCGCTCGGAGTGCATTCTTGTCATCATAATGTAACAGGTTGGTATAATTGTCGGAGATCATAATGATAGCCCGGCGGCGCTCCGGCGCCTGTGCGTGAAGATAGCGTGCGGATTCGACCAGCGCATCATATACGTTGGTGTTAAGTCCCATGGCAATCTCACCAACCCGAGCGGCTATCCGCGGACGATCCTCTGTGAGATCAGTAAGCCGGGAGGGATATTCATCGAAGGAAAACAGCACGACCTGGTCCCCCGGCTTCAAACGCTCGAGTGCCGACCAAGCCGTAGTGCGAAATTCCGCCAGGTAGTTGGCAATGCTGGGACTGCGATCAACCAGCAACGCGACTGCCAGCGGAAGCTGGTCGCGAGAGAAATGGGTTACTTTTTGGGCGATGCCGTTGTCATAAAGAGCAAAGTCCTCGGCCCGCAAACCATCGACGATGGCGCCTTGCCTGTCCCGTACGATCGCATCGACCGTGACCAGGTCCACGTTGACCTTGAGGCTAAAACCGCCTCGGGCAGGTTCCTGGCCCTTTTGGAAAAACCCATCTGCTGTGGACGTCACTTCGTGGAGCATCGACGGCATGCATTCTGCGCTACCCGCGGAGGGCAGCGCCAATAATACGTGGAGAATCCACCACAAAACACCGCAGATTGTCATCAAAGCTTCACCTCCGGGTCGCCGCGCTCATGTAAAGCTGGTCAGTCGGGACAAGTGTGCATCTGGTCCACCGCGGCAACCGTTCCAAGGAGACCCATGGCCACGGCGCGAGGGCATACCACAGCGGATCCTATGCGTCAATATTACCAGGATCAGTGTTGAGCTACACCTGGCTTCCGCCTCCATGAGGAATCGGGGTCATCCATGCACTCGCCACCAGGGGGACTGATCACGGCAAAATCCTGATGGGATATGCTGCTCGCACAAATCTGCGCCACCGTGATGCCCGCCACGATGATTTGGTGTAGAATCGCCCGGTCAGGGACTCCGGCTCCATCGAGGGAGTGGCTCTTGAGGAGCAAGGAAATGGGAAAGTGCGGGATTCGGCACAGAACCGGAGACCTGCGTTTCGCCCCGTCCACGGGATTTACATCATGAGCGCAGCCGCGAAAAACAACCAGCCTGCGACCGGCATATCGCCGGTTCCACCATGGGCGCACGGCATCTGCGCCGGCCTGCATGCGAGCGGTTGCCGCGAGGTGATTTACGTCCCGGACAATCCGTTATCGCACATCCTGCGTGTGCTCGCGCGGGATTATCCGGATATGCGGGCGACGCTGGCGACGCGCGAGGAAGAGGCGCTGGGGATTGCTGCAGGACTTTACCTCGGAGGGGCCCGGCCGGCCTTGATGATGCAGTCGAGCGGGCTCGGCAACACGCTCAACGCGCTCGGCTCGCTGCTCGTCGCCTATCAGATCCCGGCTTTGTTCATCATCAGCATGCGCGGCGATCCCGGCGAGTGGAACTGGGCCCAGGTGCCCATGGGACGCGCGGTCGTGCCTGTCCTCAACGCCTTCGGCATTCAGCATGCAGCCATTGAACGCTCCGAGACCGCCGAGGAGACCATTCGCACCGCTGCGGCACTGGCATTCGGCACACGCCAGCCGGTAGCCTGCCTGCTGCCACGGCGGCTCACAACATCGGGAGGGCGCTCATGAATCGAATTGAAGCCATCCGGTGCATCTCGAACACCCTGACGGATGAACCGGTCATCGTCAGTCTCGGTCATCCTGCCTACGACCTGTTTGCCGCCGGAGACCGGCCGCTCAACTTCTACACCTGGGGCAGCATGGGGCTGACATCCTCGATCGCTCTGGGCCTGGCGCGCGCACGTCCCGACCGCAGGGTCATGGCGCTGGACGGCGACGGCTCGCTGCTCATGAACCTCGGCAGCCTCGCCACCATCGGTGTTTATGCCCCGCCAAACCTCTGCATCGTCGTGATGGACAACGGTGAGTACGGCACCACCGGCGGGCAAAAAACCGCGACGGGTGGGGCAGCCGATCTGGAAGGCGCGGCACGCGCGCTCGGAATCGCCCGTGCCGGCACGGTCAGGGATGAGGCGGGGCTGGAAGCGATGCTTCGCGAAAGCCGCAGTCTGCCGGGCCCGTGGCTGGTGGTGGCCAAGGTGGAAGAATCCGCGCCGACCATGAAGCCGCCGCTCGACTGTGTCTTCATCAAACAGCGCTTCATGGCAGCGCTGGGCAACTCTGAAGCAGGGATAGAAGGCACGGAGCTGCCCCAGTAAACCCGGGATCGCAGCGGTGAACCCCCGGGCATCTAGCGGCGCCTGCCTGCTGCCCATGCCCTGGCCGCGTCGCGCACATAGGCGGCCAGACCCGGGCGGATTTCATCATAGCGAGCCGCGAAACGCGGATCCGCGACCCACATCTCGGCCAGCCGCGCGAACATCTCCGGCGGGCATGAGTAATAGATGGTATCGATATGCCGCCATTGGCGCTCCGTAACCTGCTGCATCTCCTGTGAGTCCGGGGCCAGGCCCTGCGCCATGAGACTTCATCCGGACAAACCGACGATCTTCATGACAATCAGCGAAATGTCGTCCTCTGGCGGACCCGCTCCCAAATAGAGCGAGGCCCACGCTATGAGCTTTTGCACAATCTCCGATGCCGAGATCCCTACGATCCCGGGCAGTAACTTACGCAGCTTCTCTCGCCCGAGTTCCTGTCCATCGATGCCGGTGGCTTCAGTAAGACCGTCTGTATAAAACAGAAGACAATCCCCCGGAGCCAGCTGCGCATGACCTTCCTCATACCGGCTTTCCGGGAATGCGCCCAGCAGAATCCCACCGGTCTCAAGCTCTTCCAAGCGCCCTTCTTTGCGCAACAACATCG
>JBEKYG010000597.1:0-3988 GCA_049511215.1 Acidobacteriota bacterium
ATCACCTCCGTAGAACAAGATGTTGTCTAATTGCTCAAAGGATCTCCGGCCAGTCTTCGATGTATGAGCGCAGTCCTACCATAGCGCGCCTCGCGCGTCAGGCCAATCACTATTTTTCCCACGGCCTCGGCAGATTTGAGAAGGTGACTCTTCTGAAAATAAAAACAGAAGGCCATAAGCGTCGGGGTCGGTATCGGGATCGGGGTCGCAATCGCAGTCGGCTTTTCAAGCCTGTCGACTCTTTCTATCATCTTCTACCTCCCCAAAAGCCGATTGCGATTGCGACTGCGATTGCGACCCCGATACCGATACCGACCCAATCAGGTTGGCTGAAGGAACCCACGTCCTCTTTGGCCGAATAGCTTCGTCCTCCCATCTTGGCCAACATTGCTGCACTCGCACCCAGAAACCCAAGCATCGCGAGCATCACCGTTATTGGTGCGCCCTATCGAAGGAGATTCATCGCCATCCTACTCATGCATTACCCAGATCGATATCGGTATCGCAGTCGCAATCGGTTTTTCACAACTGTCGACTCTTCATGTCACCAGCTACCTCGCCAAAAGCCGATTGCGACTGCGATTGCGACCCCGATACCGATACCGATCGCCTCCCGGAGGAAGCGCGGCCTTTTCTTGCGGCGTCCGGGCGCCCCGGCGCATGGGCTACTGCCCCCAACTTCGTCGGAGGTCAGAACATGGCATCGGCCACCAGCAGCAGCATGATCCATAGTGCGTAGAGATTGATGGAACGAAAAAGCGGCAAGAAAGGCCGTGAGGGATAGTAAACATAAGCTGCCGAAATTGCATTTGCCCCTGATGAATGTGTCGCCTGCAGCTTCTGATAGAGGGTCATCTCTCAACTTGCGCAGCATATGATGAGCAGTATAATCCAAAGCAAATCTGCAAGATACAGGATTCCGGGCGCACCTCCGGCACACCTCCGCTGCTCCCTGCTTAAGAAATATCGTGATCGGCTGTCGCCAGTATTGCCGGAGCGATGGGTGGGGGTCGGGAAGGGAGGCCGAGGCAGATGAGGATCTTGCTGATGGCATCGGGTGGATGGATCGCTGCCAGTATCCTCGTGCGTGCGCCACAGCGCGGGCATTTTAATACGTCAATCAAGAGAATTCTTCTGAGAAGTTCTGCCCAAGAATAATTTCTGGGCCGGCATCTTCGTTTCTCATTCACATTTGCAGCGTCGGCGGTCGAGGGCCGCTTTTTTGCCGGGCAGCCGCGATGAGGGAGCGGCCCTTCGGCATCTGATTCCGGAACGATCATGGATCTGAAGGCAGCGGAGGGAGCCAAGATCCCATGGTACCTAGTGAGATTGAACTTCGGTGGAGGCACGAGCGCTGCAAGCTTCTCTACCAATTCCAAGGGTTCATAGATCACGTGGGAAGTTCCGTCGCGCCAGCGGTGCTTGAGACGATAGAGGAGCCTGCCGTCCGGCAAAAGCGACAGCCGTTCGGTAGCAAGCGGAGGACGGAGCGCAAGATTCACCGCCCCGGACGACGAGCGAACGTGGTACTCCGGGCAAAATGGGCCTGATTGCTTCCCCCAAAACGGTTAAGCACCCGCATAATAATGCGGGATTGCGCAGCGGCGGGGCTGCCGTGTATGATGGCTGCATGGAGGACGAACCATGCAGGTGGCGATACCGCTGGACAAGATGACGATCCAGGACAAGCTTAGGGCACTGGAGGAGATTTGGAGTGACCTTCAGCGCACGCCGGAAAACGTGCCGTCTCCGGCTTGGCACGCCGATGTTCTCCGCGCCAGAGAAGACCGTGTCAGAGAAGGGCGTTCGCATTTCGGTGACTGGACGGACGCCAAGCGTAGGATCCGCGAGCGCACGCAATGATTGTCCAGTTTCTCGATGAAGCCGAGCAAGATCTCATTGACGGCTTTCGATTTTACGAGATGCAGGACCAAGGTCTCGGGGACTACTTTTTGGACTCACTTTTCTCTGACATCGACTCACTTCGCCTTTATGCGGGCATCCACCCCATCCATTTCGGCTACCACAGACTACTGTCCAAGCGCTTCCCCTTCGCCGTCTACTATCGGTTCGAACAGGGTGTGGTTCAGGTGTGGGCTGTATTAGACTGTCGTCGGGATCCGGCCAAAATCCGAGACCGATTAACACCCTCGGAACATGATGAATCCAGGTGATGGTTACGGTCCAACCAGATAATTTCGGTGACAGGCGCCATAACCTCGAAATTAAAGAGAAAAATCCAACGGCCCCGGCTGCAATCGGGGCCGTTAAAGTTTCCGGGAAGTGCGAGTTGCGGCAGGGACGATTATCACTGACCGCGCCCCGTTTCAGATCTGCACGAATGCCGCCGACGCATGTGGCTCCTGCCTAGAATGTGGGGCCCCCAAACGGATTGGCCACCCAGGAAAAAGTGCATCCAAGCACAACAATAAAAACATTGGGTAGCCCAATTTTCTACAACACTCACCAACACTCTCGGCTTTCAACCAGAAATAGGTTTGCGTCCCCATTTCAAGAGAATGTCCAATACCAAGAAATAGGTTTGCGTCCCCGTTTTCCAGAAACTCTCGGAGTACATCCGGGGCTGGATGGTGTATTTCGCACTGTCGAAGTATTACCGCCCGGTGCCTGAACTCGACGAATGGATACGCCGCCGCGTGCGGATGTGCTACTGGAAACACTGGCGACGCTGCCGCAAGCGTGTGGGCGAACTCCTGAAACTCGGGGTCTCGGAGCGGCAGGCCGTGAGAACGGCCCTCAGTCGCAAGAGTTATTGGCACCTCTCCCGAACGAAGGCAACGCAGTCGGGCATGAATGACGAATGGCTGAAATCACAGGGCTTGGTCTCAATACGCGACCTCTGGATCGCTTTCCATTACCCGGCGGCAAATCAGTCTGGGGTACGTGCCGTGTCACGGTAATCCGTCCGAACCGCCGGATGCGGACCCGCAAGTCCGGTGGTGTGGGGGGCGGAAGGTTTATCCCTTCCGCCTACCCGATTAGTCATTGTATTTCACCGGTTTCGTCTCTTTGGTCACAAACAGAGGATGTCTTGGATTGCCTTCCTTTGTCTTCCCCAAGCAGTACAGATTAGGAATGAACGCCACAACCTCCTTGTCCCGGTTGCGGTAACTGCCTCGATGTCCCCAGGCTGCTACGACCATGCCGGCTTGCGTTGCGAGTTCCCCAAGCCGACGATCATTTCCGAACCCGACCGGGTCCGAGACTTGCCAAAGGCCGCGCGGGTCTTGCGACCGGTAGGCGAACAGGTTTGCCATGCACAAACGACCAAAGCCCCAACTCTGGGCGAAACGGATGCACCGTCGTGACGTCCGAGAGTCCTGCTTTTCGTCGGCAATGGACGGGTTGAGGCAAATAAAGAGAACGAATGGCTTGGTATGGTCCCACACCCGCCATAGGGCGTACCGGAACCGTTTACACGGCGAGAACTCAGCGCTCATTTGCATCATTGTCACCTGGCTAACGTCGCCGGTGTCCCAGCCGGCGCTGGCGCCGGTTGGGACCACCGGCTGGTTCAATCAGTCCATCTCAAACTGCCTCTTAAGCGCCTCTACCTCTTAGGGCGGCATATGCGGAAATAGCGCCTTAAGTGTCCTGTTGCCTACCATTTTCTTCCCCTTCAAATAGAGCCAGTCAGAGATATCGGCTTCCTTAACTGAATATGTCTAACCTAGCGAAACTGTCTTGACCGTCTCCGAGTCGTTATTGATCGTGCCGGAGAATACGCCGTTCGAATACGATAGATCACCCAGCCAAAAGTGTTCAGTCTGCTTTCCGTCATTGATCGGGACTTTGACGGCAAAATCCGACTCATCGAAAGATGGGTTCTGAAATCTGGTAATGAACTCTCCCACTGACGCTCTTGCATCCGAAATGGCTTTGTTCATTGCCGCGTCATCATCGGTAACGCTCACAATGAGCAAGTCCTTGGTTGGTAACCGTTTAGCCTCTAAGAAAAAAATGCAGC
>JBEKYG010000598.1:0-3987 GCA_049511215.1 Acidobacteriota bacterium
AATCGGTCAAGTGCCGTTCAATCAGTTCACCCAAACCCAAACGTTCATCCAACTCCCGCACCAAGATCAGGCCACCGTCCGAGGTAACCCGCGATCCCTGGAAATCGACCTTGCGAGAGGCGTTGAAGGAGAGCTGAAAGGGCTGGTTTTGTTTCTTACCCATAGGGTGCTGACGTCCGGAGCATCTTCAGCACGTTGAAACCCACATGAATAGAGGCGTCGGAAATCAGCACAGATTTAGTAGCCGAGACGGAAATCCGGCGTATGGCCGGTGTCGGGGCAACGTTGGACAACTTGCGCGCGGCGATTGCTGGCGAATCCTATGAGTACACCGAGATGTATCCGCCGATGCTGCAGCAAGCGAAGGCGGAATCCCACCGCGCCAGCGTGATGTTTGGATTTGCCTTGAAGGCGGAGGCTGTGCACGCGAAGCTCTACCAGATGGCAATCGAAGCCGTCCAGCAAGGCAAAGATCTTTCGGGCGTAGATTTCTTCTTATGTCCCGTCTGCGGCAATATTGAGATCGGCAAAGCTCCCGACGCCTGCCCGATTTGCGGGGCCCGGGGCGAGAAGTTCGTAAAGGTCTAGCCGGATGTTTCCGGGGGTCGTACAGCTGATGTGCGGGAGAAGGTGGAACGTAAGGGTGTATCCAGCTAACCAGTTAGGTCACTGAGGTTCGTCATTCAGTCGGCCATGAAGATTGGCCAACGGGCTCGTGCTCTACGCGAGAGCAAGAGATTGTCGCAATGACACATCCAAGAACGAACTGGCCTATGCGGCGTTACGTGTCCCTCGTTGAATGCGGACATACGATTCTACTGGTCTGAACATAGGACAGTTAACTGCGGAAGATGTAGGAGTTCGTTTTGTAGTTTTGGCTTCCTGACAACTGGCCTTTTTTCACAGCGGAGTAACCATACTACTCCGCCGCCTTTTGATGGCCACCCTGTCGTCGCCATGATTCAATTAGCTAGGCTCCTAAGATTGCCTACTATCTATCGTGTAATTGAAGTGAGCCCTCTCGAACCGGAGACTTGTGACGTGACCAGGATGAATCCCACGACCAGCCAGACTGTGATGTAAACTCTCATTGCCTGAAAAACCGGGCAGCTCAAATGACCCTCCCTTTAATAGGCGCACTCCGGGGGTCCGGGCTGTAGCAGCCGAGCGAGTCTCTTGGCAATCTGATCCGGAGAGGTCTGATAATCCACGCGGCAGCTTCCCGGAACGAAGGACGCTCCAAGGTAAGGGCTGTGAAGAGTGCGCAATTCGGCGCAGCGTCAATTTGTGCTCACACTCACGCTCCAGATGTGCGATCTTGGATTTGCACTCGGAGTGCGCACATTCCCGGGACAACCAATCATGAGGACAAACGTGAACATCCGCTGGTTTTCCGACCGCAAACTACTGTGCTTGTGGGCAGCTGCGGTGCTGTGGCTCTTCTGCAAGGTTGCTGTCGCCGGCAGCGATCCACGGCAGCCGGCGTTGAGCGCGCAGGCGCCTGCAGAGGAGGAATCGAGGAACGAGCACTTACCGGCGGTTCGCCTGGATGGTAACTACTTCTCCCACGAGGGACATCGCTTCATTCCTATGGGTGCGAATTGGGTTCCCTCTAAAGCTGCCATGCAGTGGCCGATCCAGTGGGATCGCAAGGAGATCGAATCGGATTTCGCGCGTATGCACGATCTCGGCTTCAACACGATTCGACTCGATCTTGTCTGGGCTTGGTTCGAGCCTCGACCGGGTGATTACAACCTCTCAGCATTCCGCCAGCTCGATTATCTTGTTTCACTTGCCCACCGTTACCGCATTTACCTCCATCCTTGCCTTTTGATTGGAGGAGAGGTGGGCGAGGCCTATTGGGATGTGCCGTACCGACAGGGTCGCCATCCTCATGCGGATCCCGACATGTTGCGCCTGGAAACGGACCACGCCGCCGAGTTGGCGCGCCGCTACGGCAAGGAAAGCGCCATTCTGGCGTGGGATCTCACCGATGAACCCCCGTTCTGGATCGCCGCTGAAAGCACAACCGATGCTATGGCCGTCAACTGGACCCGGCTGCTTTCGGGTGCGATCCGCCGGCGTGATCTTTCGCATCCGCTGGTGGCCGGGACCAGCATGGAAGATGTCGGGCGGGGACCCTTCCGTCCGGACAACCTCCGCGACGAGGTCGACTTCTTCAGCGTCCATCCTTACACCATCTACGCGCCGAAGCTATTCCCTGATGCCATGCTCTCCGAACGCGGGACCTATGGCGCGGCGTTCGAGACGGCTCTCTCGGGCAGCGCCGGGCGCCCTGTTATGGTGCAAGAGATCGGAGCCTCCGCGGCTCAATATGAGCCCGAGCGGATCGCGAGGTTCCTGCGGGCGAACCTGTACTCGGGGTTAGGTGCGGGAGCAAATGGATTTCTGATCTGGTGTTTCACCGACGCCGCCCCGGAACAGTACCACCGCGTCCCGTATCTGCGTTCTCCCCATGAAACTCAGTTTGGCCTGACCACGTGGGATGGTCAGGAGCGCCCTGCGGCGAAGATGTTTGAGGACTTTGAAAAGGTCGTGGCGAACCTGGATCTCACCGGCATCGAACCGGCTCCAGCTGAGGCTGGCATCCTGGTTCCCAACGAGTGGTCTAAGCCGCACGGCGACACCTCGCATTTTGGGTTGACCGGGCCGGAGATCGTACCCTATACCTCCACGGCGGAAGGAGCAGCAGTCGCCGGACAAACCCCGCCCAATTTGGGTGAGGACAATCTGTGGTTGACCGGTTCCTGGTTGTCCGCTTTCATCCTGGCGCGGCGGTCGGGCCTGAAGGCGGATTTTCCCCGTGAGTACAGCGATTGGCAAGACCATCCAATGCTGCTGTTACCTTCCCCATTAACGAGTACAGACAGTTTTCTCGTGCATGTGCATGCGGACTTCTGGGAAAAGGTGCGGCAGTACGTTGCGCAAGGAGGGGCCCTGTATGCCTCCGTTACTGCAGACGCAGCGATTCCTGAGATGGAGAGCTTGTTCGGCGCCCGTCTGGTGGACCATCTACCCGTCAGCGATGTCACCCTGAAGGTGGTTGCTGCCTTGGGCGATTTGAAACCCGGAGACACGTTTCATTACTCCGCTGCCGCGGACAATCCCCGTCAATGGACGGCAACGCTGGAGGTCCGTGGCGGCACGGTGATCGCCGTGGACCAGGAGGGCCGACCGGCCTTGATCGCCAACAGCTTGGGTAAAGGTAAGACGTTGGTGTGCGCCTACCCGCTAGAAAGCTACTTGGCCAGTGTTCCCTCCGTATTCGAAAAGACGGAAAATACCTACCGGATTTATCAGGCCTTCCGTGATTGGGCTGGGGTCAAACCGCGATTTCATACTGATCAGCCATCCGTCGAGGCGGTGTCGTTGAATGCGCAGAAACGCGGCTATGTCGTGATCGTGAATCACAGTTCGCGGCTCCAGAGGGTAACCGTGGATTCCAGCTTCTCGTTGAAGTCTGTCCAGCAGGTAACGCCAAGCGGCGAACGGTCGATTTCGCTGCATGGTTCGCAGTGGGATTTGGACCTGCAACCCTATGAAGCGGCAGTTCTGCACTGGAGATATTGAACCTGCAAGCGTGTTCCATATTTCAGCCGAGGTGCGGATATATGATCGGGGCCATTGACATCGGCGGCACGAAAATTGCCGTGCGAGTAGTGGACAGTAACGGGCGTGTGCTGGCCAAGACCGAGCGCCCCACCGATGTGTCTCGCGGCTTCCATCATGCTATGCAAGAGATCATTGAAATGCTTGCTCAGAGTGCGGACGGGGTCAGGGTTAAGCTCCAGGGAATTGGAATCGGGTGCACCGGACCAGTAGACCCGTTCACCGGTTCATTAGGCAGGGTGAACTTCTTCCCGGAATGGGAGGGAGGCAATCCGGTCGAAACGTTGTCGGCCGCATTCGGCGTCCCGGTAGCGATGGAAAACGACGCTGACGCGGCGGCGCTCGGCGAAGTGGGCT
>JBEKYG010000599.1:0-7637 GCA_049511215.1 Acidobacteriota bacterium
GATGGAGATGCCGGAGAACTTTGGCGACTTGCATCCATCCTACGGTAACAAAAATGTCGAGATTTGTCCAGCCTGTTTTTCGAAAAAAGTTGCATTTTTTTCTTAGAGGCTAAACGGTTACCCCCACAGCCTCGTGAGATCATTTCAGCGGGAACGGAAGTTGAGGTGAGGAATGTTAAAGTCAAAGACCAATCAATAGAGATGACGGTTAGAACAACATCTACCATTGACTATGGTACGGGAGGAATCATTGTTCGCGGTTGGGGAGGTGTTGGCTCGCATGCGGCATATCTTGAGGTCAACCTCAAGTTCTCAGTCTCAAAGGAGATAATTCGGTCTGCGGACATTTTCCAAATCGACAAGGCGGTTCAAGCCCTGATTGCTTGGCAAAAGCCCAGGGTGGATATCAAAATTGGCATGTCTGCGAAGGAAGTCATGGATCAGGCTGGGCAACCGTCTGAGGAAATGACAATAGAAGGCAAGCGCGTTCTCGTCTATCCGCATTTCACCGTGATTCTTCAAGATGAAAAGGTTGTTGAAGTAAAGATCAAATGAAGCATGGGCATCTTGAGTTGAAGAAATAGGTTTTGCTCCGCCCACATCCACAGGGAACATTTTAGAATCCGGACTCTTCAGTGGAATCTGCGAAGGGGTTTCCGCAACGGGCAGACGTTTGGCCCAGGGATTAGGTGACGTTGCGCTCCGTTGACCCCTACCCTGACAACCGCTCCGGGGTTTGTCTCCACGTCTGGCTCTGCTCACGGGTCTTCCGATCGCAGCAGCCACCCCGCCGCAGGCACGCTTTGGGGAATTAGGGCCGAAAATCCTGAGCCTGCAAAAATGTGGGTCGGGTCCCATACGCAAGCAGGGTGGGCTGGCAACCCTCGAACCACCCCCCACCCCTCGGCCAGCATCCGGATCGGCGAGTTGCCGCCGCACCCAACGTTAGACGTCGAGCCTGATTTTGAACGTGGTCCCCATTCTCTCTCACGAATGATTGCGCCGATCAGGCGGCGGCAGTTGCCATGCGACTTACCTTTTATTCGAGGTATGTCTTGCCGCCTCCGGAATTATTCTGGTAGGGCGAGCCGGGACAGCCTGCATTTGGCTTGTAGCAGCTCAACCAGATGATCCCGGCTCTTGCTGACCTCCGGCTGTTCGGCTTCGGATCTTGGCTAAATATCCAGGGCGGCAACCACGCCATTAGCCTTCTCCCGGAATTCTTCGGCATCGATATAGCGTCGGGTGTGCGAAGTGCTGGTGTGTCCCAGCCATTCCTGCGCCGTCTCGATTCTGCCGGTCTTCCGGTTGATCAGGTTGGCGATCGATCGGCGCATTATGTGCATGGCCGACCCCTCGATTTTGCGCTCCCTCCGCGCCACCAAGAGGTCGATTCCAGGGCGAAAAAGGGACAATCAGTCTCGACGTTCGGACAAAGTTCGGACAAAGCTGACTCAGGAGTACTTATATTTCAGCAACTTACAGCGGCGCTCAGAACCATCAGTTCTATGCTCCAATCAGAGGCATGGAGGATAGAGCAAGCATTGGCAGGAAATCTGTACTCTCACGACTCTCCAGAATTGTTAGTGTGGGTCTTGGTGGCCAAGAATACGCAAGACCGATCCCAAGCAAAGTCTCTGGTAAAGCAAAATGTCCGCAAATATTGGATCGATCCTAACACCGAGACGCAGGAAGATCTGTGCTGCAAAGCAGGAGCATGCCGCATCGGGCCGCACATGGGACAAGGAATTTCAGGCTTGGGTCAACACGTATCGAGCCGTTCACTCAGATATTTGGATTTCACCAACGGCCATCCAACTGCCATAGGATTGGAGCCGGATGAGTCCTGGACCGAACACTTTCGGCATTTGTGCCACTTGCTTTGTGGTCTTATGACCATCGACCTCTACGCTTAGCTCGTTCTCATCAAATCTTATGCGAAACTCGTGGAAAGATGCCAAGTCAATGGGAGTGATCCCTCGTAACTGCGTATCCACATAGAAGGCTGGGGACACCTCGTTTGGCTCCGTCAAAATGATACTGCCGTCCCGCTTGAGGTAGAGAATATGGGCAAAGTTTGCAAAGAAATGCTGGCTGCGCAGCCCCACTCCTATAAATGCTCCCTCAGACAGGATATTGCTAAATCGTGCTCTGAAATGCATTGAGAAGTTAAGGAATGCTCGCTTTCCTATTGAAGCCCACGAATGAGAAAAGAATGCAATTGAACCAAACTCCAGCGCATAGCTTATAACTCGGCGATGCGCGAAAGGAGGGGTAAAGATTCGGAGGTCATCTTGACCATGCTCGAATTTTATATGGAGCGGCAAATGGATCGGCGCAACATCGGATTTCATGTCCGGAAAGGCGATCATTGCGTTTCTGACATGCTGTTCGATTTTTTGCCTAAACTTGTTGACGCCTTCACTAGTAAGTTCGTACTCGGTGTATCGGATCGGTGCCAGATCAAACGGTGATTGACCCTTATAGAAATGATCTCTAATGAATACAACCTGCTGGATGTGTTTCCACGCACCACAGACTCCTGCTTCAAACATCACATTTGCATTATAGCCAGTGACATCACAAAAAATGAGATCGGCTTCATATATCTCGTTCCATATTTGGCTTTGGATTACGCCTGAAGAAGTTACCCAATCGAGTCTCTGGATCTGGGGTAATGGTTCAAAGCCGAAATTCTTGAGTTGCTCGCAGATAGCCACAACTGTAGATTGCACCAGATCGGCAACTGTGTTGAAGCGGGACTCAAACGGCATCAGCAAGAGGCACTTGAACGATCTGATTGGTTCCGAGGATCCACGATCGAGCTTCGTTTTAGCGTCGAGCGGCCATAGTTCTGACATGCCCGATCATTATGCCGATTGAACAGGTCGTGTCAATGCCATAGCGAGAGGCAATGCCGAAATTGCACATTGCTTTGCTCTTTCACTTTGTCCAAACTTTGTCCAAACTATCGAGCGGCTATCGGAAACAAGTGCCGGAATGGGTCACGGGAGCAGGCGTTAAGCCCCTGATAGATCAAGATGTTGTCCGATGGTGTTCCATAGTGCCGGGGTGGGGATCGGACTTAATATCCTGGGCGTCGCAGGAGGGGTGCTGCTCAGATAGAGTTCAGACTTCAGAATGGGAGCAAAAAACTCGGCGGTCGTGCATATCGGGATTGGAGCCTCAGTTTTGCATGCCGCCCCCACCAAGGGTCGCACTCCACCACCCCTCGGACAGCATCCAGCTCCAAGTCGTCACCCAGTCCAGCCGTTGGACATCGGCATGGGGACTCCTCGACTTTCGTCCGCTGCCTTGTCGATGAACGCGCCGGTTGGGGGACCCACCCCTGCCGTTCTTCGGCGGAATTCCTTGTTTGTGGGTAGCCTGTGGGTAAATGGTGGGTAATTGGATGGAAACAGTGGCACTCAGCGGACAAGGTGGACGGATCAAAGATCCTTTTGCCGCCCTGTATCCATGAGGGTTATCGCTTAAAGGCGCATGAACGAAGGAGTTGATAGAAAAGCCCCAGAAGGGTCTCCGGAACCGAAGGTCGCAGGTTCGAACCCTGCCAGGCGTACCACAACTTTTCCCATAACTTACAGCCAAAACTAAAAACCGAAAAACCGTCAAAAACGGCCTCCCATCAACACCCGTCAACAACTCGGCCGCGGCCGCAAAATGAGGCTTTAGCATCAGATGGCCCTGTGTCAAGAGAGTCGCTGAACTGATTGGCTCCATGCCTGCGACGTTGGCGCATGTTGTTAGGCGTGTCAAAGGGTACGCTTGGCTCCGCTATTTTCTAAAGCACCGTTTCGGGACAGCGTGGTAGTTTCCGGTTACGCCACTTTACAACAATTGAGATCGATTCTCTCCATAAATTGCAGTCAAAACAGGGGAAAGCGGCAGTATTATTGCACGAATTATGATTGCATAGGATGCCTTGATTTCCGAGGTAAGCATCTCGGCGATGAGATAAGAACATCTCGAAAGATCGTGCTACGTGACACTGTCCTGAGAAAGGAAGTGTGAACCAAATGCCCGTCAAAACAGACATACTTGGGTAGATGCAGAATCCGGCTGAGCAAATTGCTGACGAGATCCTGGTGATGGACGCCCAGAGCGGGCGCCGCGAGGCATTCGATATGCTGGTGTCGCGGTGGCAGAAGCGGCTCTGGTGGCACGCCCTTAATCTCACCGGCCGCACCGAGGCCGCCTGGGACATCACACAGGAAAGCTGGTTGGACATCGTGAGGGGCCTGACTCGCCTGAACGATCCGGCTAAGTTCGGCTCCTGGGCGTACCGGATCGTCAGTTACAAGGCGTATGACTGGCGTCGCCGGGACGGACGTGAGTGTTCACCGGAGATCGAGCCGGAAGACACGCCTGCCGTGACCGCCGAACAGGGAAAGCATGAATCGGCCAGCGATGTTCACGACATCCTCCGCCGGCTGCCGGCCCGCGCGCAGGTGGTTTTGAATCTCTATTACCTGGAAGGTTTCAGTCCGGCCGAAATCGCCAGCATCCTTGGAACGCCCGAAGGCACGGTGAAATCCCGTCTGCATGCGGCTCGAATCGAATTCAGGAAGCATTGGGAATCGCTTGGCAAAATATCGCCGGCGGCAAGTCCTGCATCGGGAAAGGAATGACAACATGAGTAACGAACAGATCAGGAAAATCATCGAGGACAGTTACGATGACTCCAAAGAAGAGACACTCCGCGCGATGGCCAGGGACTTCTACAGCCGAAGGATGCTGCCCACTGTCATTCTTGTGTATGTGTGGGGTATCCCCTGCATTGCTCTGGCGATTTACAGCGCGATGCAGTTCTTCAAGGCAGACCAGACTCAAGGGCAAATCATGTACGCCGCCCTTTTTATCCTAGGCGCGCACGGCGTTGGACTGATGAAGATCTGCGCGTGGGGGCTGCTGCACCGGCACGGCATCACACGCAACCTCAAGCGGCTGGAACTGCGCGTGGCGGAATTGAGTGAAATGCTGAAAAGCAAGTAGAAAAGGTGCCATTCAATCGGGTTCCATCTCAATATTTAGATCCAGGTATGGACCGGCATCCGAATCTGTTGAGCGGGACAATTCTTTCTGGAACAAATGGTGAAGCTTGAGACGGGGGAGGGGTTTTGTCCGGATAGCCCACAATACGTCCGCAACTTGGCCCGAAACCGCACGAAATAGAATTAGCACCTGTGTAGATGCCCTTCTGAAGAAATCCTCTGAACGGAACAAATACAAGCAATATCACAAAAAGTGTCTTTCTTGTTTAGGTAGATTATCTTTTGGAGTATGCTCGACGCATGCCCAAAAAAGGAACACCACCCATTGAGGGAGAGATGCTGCAGGGCACCCTTGACCTGCTGGTCCTCCAGACGCTGGTCCTGGGGCCGGCTCACGGCCACACAATCGCGCATGCGATCGAACAGCAGTCGGAAAACGTGCTTCAAGTCGAGCACGGTTCTCTTTATCCGGCGCTTCACCGGCTCGAGGATCGGGGATGGATCTCCCCGTTCTGGGGTACTTCTGAGAACAACCGCAGGGCCAGGTATTACCGGATGACGCCTGCGGGGCGAAAGCAACTGACGGAGCACATCAGCCGTTGGGATCTGCTGGTACGGGCGATTAATCGAATCCTCCGGCCGGCCACGGAGTAATTCTATGGGTTGGAACCGATACTTCCGGCGCTGCTTCTGGGATGACGAGCGGACGCGCGAAATCCAGTCATACATCGAAATCGAGACCGACGAGAACATCGCGCGCGGGATGTCTCCCGAAGAAGCCAGATGTGCCGCGCACAAGAAATTCGGCAATGGCACATACGTTCGCGAGGAGATCTATCGCATGAACACTATCGGGTTCATCGAATCATTGTGGCAAGACCTGCGCTATACTTTCCGCTCTCTATGCCGCAACCCCGGTTTTGCCGCGACCGCCATCGTTACCCTGGCTCTTGGAATCGGCGCCAACACAGCCGTATTCAGCGTCGTCGACGCGATCATTTTTCGGCCCCTGCCCTACCGATACCCCGGCCAATTGGTGTCGATTGAATGGGCGAGACGCAGTTCGCCTGACCGAGTTTTCCCTATGCCGCATTACGTTTCAGAGGAAATCGAAGACTGGCGCGCGCAGAAGCAGATCTTTGCCGGCGTTGAACCTTACTCCCCTTGGCACAATTCAAACTCCCCGTACGGGAAAGTGGGCTTGTTTCCCACCGTTTCCATTTCGACTGCCATTCCGGAGATGCTGGGCGTGCGGCCAAAGATCGGAAGAGGTTTCCTGCCGGAAGACGGGCAACCGAGCAGGAATCAAGTCGCGCTGATCAGCGATGGATACTGGGCTCGGGAATTCGGGTCCGATCCTGCAGTTCTCGGCAAGACCGTTACGCTCGATAATCGTATCTATATAGTCGTCGGTGTCATGCCTCGAAATTTCGAGTTTCCTCCCGGCTCGAGGCCCGATGCCTGGGTGCCCCGGACCAAGGAATCCAACGGTTTGGAGTTCTCCCTTCTCGCGCGTCTCCGTCCAGGCCTCGGCATCGATCAGGCACAGCGTGAGGCGGTGCTGATATCCGACCGGATTCACTTCGACCAGGAACTAAAAGCAAAGAGCCTTCCTGCATTGTCGCGCCTCGACCGTCGCCTGGACCCCAAAACGAGGACTGCATTGCTTGCCATGCTCGGTGCCGTCGGCTTCGTATTCCTGATTGCTTGCGCGAATGTTGCCAACCTGATGCTGTCCCGTGGCGCCACGCGCCAGCGTGAGATTGCCATTCGAGCAGCTATCGGGGCAAGCCAGGGGCGTCTCCTGCGCCATTTTCTGGTAGAGAGCCTGGTCCTTTCGGTTGCCGGTGGTGTAGCAGCCCTCCTTTTGGCCTCATGGACGACACATCTGATTTTTGCAATTCTGCCAATGCAACTGCAGGGTCTCTTTATGGGTTACGAGTCTGCACCGGATGCCAGGGTATTTGTGTTCGTGGGCATAATAACAGTATTGGCATGCTTGCTGAGCGGCTTGACTCCCGCGTTCCGAGCTGCCAGCGGCAACAGAATTCCAGGATTGACAGAAACGAGTCGCCTTGCCGGTAGTACTCGTGCTCTACGGCGGTTTCATATTGTTTTTCAGAGCCTTCAGGTAGGCCTTGCCCTCGTTCTGCTTATTGGCGCCGGACTCATGGCCAACAGTTTCGTGCGGCTGATCCTGACGAAAAGCGGCTTTGACACCAAGAACCTATGGCTTGTTGAGGTTTCCGTGCCATCGAGCTACAAGGGGCCTCAGGCTTTCTCTTTCTATGACCAGCTGAAGACGCTTGTCAAAACATTCCCGGGCGTGCAGTCTGCGACGATTTCGAGAGGGACGCCGGCTGCGCGTGGATACGCCAGTTTCCGGTTATTCCCGGAGGGCAGGTCCGATTCCGAAGCTGTGACCGGACTGGAGTTCTTCGTCGCCCAGGATTATTTTGCCACTCTCGGCATTCCCGTTGTCAGCGGACGCAACTTTGGTCCTGAGGATGGCCCATCGTCGCCGCCGGTAGCAATCATCGATTCCCGTTGTGCCGCGAGCTTGTGGCCCGGGCAGAGCGCAATAGGCCGGCGACTCCATTCCAGTTCCAGCTCGTCTTTGGTGAC
>JBEKYG010000600.1:0-3960 GCA_049511215.1 Acidobacteriota bacterium
CTTCACGAATTTCCAGGGAGTCTCCATGAACAGCACCAGCACCATCAGCTTTCGCGGCACCCTGACCGGCGGTTCCATCCTATTTGGCTTCTTCCAACAACTGGGCGCCTCCCTGCCAGCATCTGTGATCCTCGACGGGCAGGCGACTACACTCCCGGGAGGGGGAACTTATTCCATGGGAAGTTCATCTTCGGCTCAAACCACGACTCTTGATAACGGCGCCGTATTCATCTGTGCCGATGTGCTTGGAGGCGCCGCCTACTATGGAGAGTTCCTGGTCTCAGGAAGCGGCACGGTCAATCTGATGAGCACTGCGGATCCGCAACCCGCTGGAGCAAGGGTCTCGCTGCAGACGATTGGGGGGGCCGCAATCGCCGGCGACTATGCAGGCTTTACGACCCAACGCGACGGCGGCCGCGCCAGCGTGGCGAGTCACAACATCGCAACGCATGCCACTTCCATAGTGGCGACGGAAGGAGACCCGGCGCCGGATGGTATCGGCGGACAGGTAAGCGTCGCGCCCATATATCCTGCGGCCCCTCAGATAAACGCCAGCGGCACCGCGGTATTTGGCGCATCCATTCACGGTGGACCTAACAACAACTCCTCCATAATCTTCATGCGTCCCTGGGGAGGCGCGCTGACGAAGGTGATCGGCAACGGCGACGTGGATCCGGGCACGGGGAGGGCTTTCTCCTACGTGTCCCTCGATTCAACAATTGACCGCTCTTTGCTCAACGACGCGGGACAGGTGGCCTTCATGGGAACCCTGCAGGGATCTCCTGCTGCAAACGGGATCTTTGTAATATTGCCCGGTTCGCCGTCCGCGAAGATCGCGCTGACCGGGGATGCGGCGCCGGGAGGAGGCACATTTGCATCCTTCAGCTTTCTAAGTCTCAACCAGGCAGGCCAGGTCGTGTTTCTGGCCAACGTGCAGTCGGGCGCCATACAATACCAGGGAATATTCGTCGGCGCGCCGGGAATCGCTCCCGTGAAGATCGCGAGGGCGGGTGACTCGGGGCCCGGCGGCAGCACCTTCTCGGCTTTTGCGTATCCGGGTTTCAACAATCTCGGCGAGGTTGCCTTCATGGCGACCCTGAACGGTGGACCGGGCGGCGGCGTTTTTATCGGTTCTGCTGGCGGGGGTGTGCCGGTGGCCTTGGCATTGAACGGGGATCCGGCGCCGGTAGGCGGCAACTTCTCGATCACCAGCGCTGGGCCGGATGTCCTGATCAACGATCGACACGACGTCCTGTTCCGTGCCGACCTGTCGGGAGGGAGTGCGAACTCGGGCTATTTCCTTCGCCGCGGTTCCCTGGGTGCTTTGAAGGCCATGGTCCTGCAAGGCCAGCCTGCGCCCGGTACATCGGGCACCTTCTCTACCATAACCGCCAGCTCAATCGCGCCGGGATATTTTTTCTCTCTTGGGCAGTCGGGCGATATCGTTTTCCAGCAGACCTATTCTCAGGGTGTCGGACCGGCGATCACAGGATATTGGCACGTGACGCCGGATGATCGCCTGGAGGAAGTCCTGGTGCGCGGGCAGACCTTGTCGCAGTTCGGCGGCGCCACGGTGGTTTCTGGCATTCAGGGCGCAGGAGTGAATGGTTCCGGATGCTACCCCTTTCAAGTGCGCCTCTCCGGTGCAACCTTCACGGACGCGGTCGTTCTTTATGTCCCGAGCATCGCGGCAACAGGCGCGGCCAACACCTACATGATCACTGCCTCTGCCGCGGCGAACGGAAGCATAACGCCTGCGGGCGTGGTGACGGTAAATAATGGTGGGAGTCAGGCCTTTTCGATTGCGCCGGGGGCAAATTACCATGTGGCGAATGTGTTGGTGGATGGCGCGTCGGTGGGACCAGTGACAACCTACACGTTTAGCAACGTCACAGCGCCTCATACCATCACGGCGACATTTGCGATCAACACCTATACGATCACCGCCTCTGCCGGAGCAAACGGCAGCATATCCCCTCTGGGCGCGGTGATGGTGAGTTATGGCGGCAGCCAGACATATACGATCACACCGGCAGCGAATTACCATGTGGCGGATGTGTCGGTAGATGGCTCATCGGTGGGACCAGTGACGAGCTACACATTTAGCAACGTCACAGCAGGTCACTCGATCGCGGCGACATTTGCGATCAACACCTACACGATCACCGCCTCTGCCGGAGCAAACGGCAGCATATCCCCTGCGGGTGCTGTGACGGTGAATTATGGCGGGAGCCAGACTTTCACGATCACACCGGCGGCAAATTACCATGTGGCGGATGTGCTGGCGGATGGCGCATCGGTGGGAGCGGTGACGACTTACACGTTTAACAGCGTCGCAGCGGGTCATACGATCGCGGCGTCATTTGCGATCAACACCTATACGATCACCGCCTCTGCCGGAGCGAACGGAAGCATATCTCCATCTGGTGCGGTGATGGTGAGCTATGGCGGCAGCCAGACATTTACGATTACGCCGGCTGCAAGTTACCAGGTGGCGGATGTATTGGTGGATAGCGTTTCGGTGGGCGCAGTGACAACCTACACATTCAGCAATGTCACAGCGGCTCACACAATAGCGGCCACATCGTTCAGTCCACTGGTTGCGAACAGCGCTCCCGTGGTGAGCGCGGGTCCGGATCAGATCGCCTCGATCGCTGCCGCGCCATCCAATCATTTGCTTATCAGTCAGTACTCGGGCGGGAAAGTGGTGGAATACACCACTTCCGGAGTCTATGTGCGCGACTTTGTGCCACCCGGGACACTGAGCGGGCCGGCAAATACTCGTTTTGGTCCAGATGGCAACCTCTATGTCGCCGACGGCTATAGTATAAAGAAATATGATGGCCTGACGGGTGCTTATCTGGGTATATTCGTTGGTGGTTTTTCTGGGGCAGCTGATATAGTTTTCGACGCACAGGGCAATGCCTTTGTTCCCGACTATTTAACGGACAGAGTTTATGAATATTCAAACACGGGCTCGCCGATTAGAACTTTTACCGCGGGCATTTCAACCCCGGAGGGGTTGGCCTTTCATACCGATGGCGACCTTCTGGTTTCTAATACTTACAACGGCGCCTATCGCAATACGATCACGAAAATCAATACCACCACTGGCGCCTTTTCCACGTTTGCCACGGGAGTGGGAGAACCGATCGGAATTAGCTTGGGGCCTGACGGACGGTATTATGTCGCCGATTATACTTATGCATTGAGCTATGGCGGCACGAATCCGGATACAATTCAAGTTGTCGATGCCACTGGTGGCATGTCTCACACATGGAATACCGGAGGCGATCTCCACGGCATAGTCTATTCGGTGTTTCTGGAGAATAGACTGTTCGCCGCCAGCTATTACAACAACAAGGTAGTTTCCTTCGATGCCGCCACGGGTCAATTCCTGGGCAGCTTCCAAATCCCGGGCGTTACCGACGCCAACGGCATTGCGGTACTTGGATCCGCTTCGAGCATAGTAATTCTCAACGGCTCCGTCACGGATGATGGCCTGCCTCAAGGCGGAACGCTCACCGTAACCTGGAGCAAGGTCAGCGGACCCGGGAACGTCAGTTTTGCTGACCTAGATGCGGCCATCACGACAGCGAGATTTAGTGCGGCCGGGATATATGTCCTTCGTTTGACGGCCAGTGATTCCCAACTTTCCAGCAGCTCCGATGTCACCGTGACGGTGAACCAGGAAGCCGTCACGATCGCCGCCTCCGCCGGCGCAAACGGCAGCATTACGCCTTCGGGTGCGGTAACGGTGAGTTATGGCGGCAGTCAGACATTCACGATCTCGCCGACGACAAATTACCATGTCGCGGATGTGCTGGTGGATGGCTCATCTGTGGGAGCAGTGACGACCTACACGTTCAGCAGCGTCGCAGCGGGTCATACGATCGCGGCGTCATTTGCGATCAACACCTACACGATTACCGCCTCTGCCGGAGCAAACGGCAGCATATC
>JBEKYG010000601.1:0-3955 GCA_049511215.1 Acidobacteriota bacterium
GATGTCAGCTCTTCGCAAGCCGGCCAACGGCTCCCGAAGAGATCCGCGGGGCAGCACCCGATTGGATGCCAGCGGCTGACTCCGGTCGATTATCAGCAGGTCAAGGTTACGCTCCAGTCGGCGATGCTGAAAGCCGTCGTCGAGAATGAACAGAGGCCGGGCTTCGTGCTGCGCGATTTGAAGGCCGACGGCATAGCGGTTTGGCGAGATCCCAAGCCAAACCTTTGGCTCATGCTGCCGTACGAGCGCGGGCTCGTCTCCCAAGAGTTGAGCTGGATAGCGGATATCCTCTCCCGGGGGCAGAACCACAGGGCTCCTTGCCGCCCTGCCATAACCGCGACTCAGCAGCGCGGGAGTCCCGCCGAAAAGGGAGATGGTCTGCGCTAGGTGGATAACCAACGGAGTCTTGCCGCTCCCGCCGAGGGTGAGATTCCCGATGCTGATGACTGCATGCGGAAGCCTTAGCCGAGGGAGAAGGGAAGCGTCATACATCCGATTGCGGACGCGCACCAGGGTTTCGAACATAAGTCCGGGAACGAACAACAAGGGTGCTCGCAGCAACGAATGCCTTGGCGTCGCGGGCATTAGAGATCAAACCTCAGCCACCTGATTTGAGAACGGCAGAATCCCGCAGTCATAACGCATCGCGGCCAGAGTAACGCGGAATCTGTATATTTCCAGGTCTTTGAAGCTGGCTTTACCGCCTGGTTCAAAGACGGGGCTGCTTGGAATCGTTTTCAGCAAACTCTCATAACTCTCTGATGGGGATAAATTCCACCTAACGGGGCGTTTGCACGGATGGTTTCCGAATAAGTGTCCGCTGCCGAGGAGATTTTGCCATACCATCGCCGCAGCGGAGCGATCACCAGCCCATGGCGCACCCGTCCTTGCGCGGGTCGCTCCCCCCCATGAGGACACCGGTGACTGGATCAATGAGGATACCCTGGTATCCACCGTAACTGTCGTTCATCACAAAAATCTGGTGTCCCATCAACGTGAGCAGCCTCCGAACCTGCGGTCCGATTCCCGATTCGAGCCCAAGCCTCCCGCCCGTGTGTCGAAATCGGGCTGCCTCGCCAGCCTCCTGGACGTTCATGCCGAACTCCACGAGGTTTAGGAAAACCTGGACGTGAGCCTGCGGCTGATTGTCTCCGCCCATCACACCGAAACTAAAGTACAGCTTGCCATTTCTCATCACCATCGCCGGGATGATAGTGTGCATGGGACGTTTATGCGGTTCAATGCGGTTCCAGGAAGTATCGTCGAGCTTGAAACTCGAACCGCGGTTTTGAAGACAGATGCCGGTGTCACCGGCGACGATTCCCGATCCAAATTCACTGAACAGGCTGTTGATGAAGCTCACCGCATTATGATCTTTGTCGACAACTGTAAGGTAGACGGTGTCGCTCTGCTCCGATGCTCCCGGATCATACTCCGTTCGAGCCCGGGTTGGAGAAATGACTTTCCTTCTCTCTGCGGCATAGTCTTTGGACAGCAACCGGCCCAGCGGAATCTTGGCGAATTCCGGATCGGTAATATAGAAATCCCGGTCGGCGAACGCCAGCTTCTTGGCTTCAACCAGATGATGGAGGTAGTCCGCTGAATTATGTCCCCAGGCCTTCAGATCATACCCTTCCAGGATGTTCAGCATCTCCAGCGCGACCATGCCTTGGCCATTGGGAGGTAACTCGTAGAAATCGTACCCCTTGTAGTCCACGCTGATTGGTTTAACCCATTGGGACTTGTGATCCTCCAGATCCTTTGTGCTGAGCACACCCCCGTGATTCCGAACTGCCTCTATGATTTTGGCTCCAATCGCCCCTGCATAAAAAGCCTTGGGTCCTCCTGCGGCAAGCTGACGCATGGTGGCTGCCAGATTTTTGTTGTAGGCGATCTCCCCGTGCGCAGGCGTTTTTCCGCCCGGAAGATATGTCCGTGCGGCCCATGGGTCTTTGGCGAGCTTCTCCGTTTGCTCATGCCATTGGTTGGCGATGATCTCCGAGACCGCGAAGCCTTTCTCGGCATACTCGATCGCCGGGGCCAGGATGCGATCCATTTTGAGGGTTCCGAATCTCTCGATTAGAGCGAACCATCCATCGGCGGCGCCGGGCACCGTGATCGTGTCGACCCCATCCTGGGGCATGCTTGCGTAACCCTTTTTCTTCAAGTAGTCCAACGTCATCGCATAGGGTGAGTGGCCACTGCCATTCAACCCGATCAGTTCGCCGGTCTTGTTCCAATAGACAATGGCGAACATGTCACCACCCAGACCGGTCATCATAGGTTCGACGACGTTCAGCACTGCCGCGGCCGCAACCGCCGCGTCGACGGCATTTCCGCCTTCCTGGAGAATTCTGAGGCCTGCCGCGGTAGCCAGCGGCTGGCTGGTACAGATCATCCCGTTCCGCGCCAGCACCGGTGACCTGGTGCCCGAGATGCTTCGTGCGTTTCGATCCTGTCCCGACATAATCGTTGTCCCGAAGAAAAGTGCAAGCGCCAGCAACGTGGCGCATTTAGTAACCATGGTTGGACCTCTGCTCCTGAGTGCATGGATCATAACCCGTGAGCGTTCGAGCCTCAACACCGAAGTGTGGTTCAGACATCAGACCTCCGACCAGATGTACTTCATTAAGGGTTGACAAAACTTGGGATTGTTAAGAAGCTAAGACTTGGTAACGCCTTGAAAACGCCTTATTGCTGTTCATGGCGTCTTACGATCTTCGAAGATGTGAATAAATTGGCGGCAGTGAGACTACAGGGATACATCGGACCAGCACAAAGACTCGAAGACTCTAAGGCTCGAAGAAATCCTATGTTATAAGGCCCCCTTTGTGTTTTTGAGTCTTCGAGTCTTTGTGGTAAATGGTGAAGACCGAATTTTTCACAGCTTCTTGGCGTTTTGGCGGTCCTCTCCCGGAGGTTGGATTATCGCTGGCAACGAAATCAAATCGATATGTCTATTACCCGGCGACGGAATTGGTCCGGAGGTGCTAAGTCCGGCAGTTCAGATTCTGCACCAGGTTGCCGTGTCGTCCGGTCTGGCGGTGACTCTGCAGCGGGCTGCCGTCGGCGGTGATGCCCTGGATCGATATGGCACGCCGTTGCCGGAGGAGACACTTGTCGCTTGTCGGAAGAGTGATGCCATCCTTCTGGGTGCCGTGGGTGGTCCCAAATGGGATGCATATCCTCCCGAGCTTCGACCGGAAAAGGGCCTTCTTCGTGTGCGCAAAGAGTTGGGGCTATATGCCAATTTGCGGCCTGTCCGCCAAATCCCGTCATTGGTTGATTGCTCCACACTCAAGCCAGAGGTGGCTTCTGGAGTAGATCTCGTTGTTGTGCGGGAGTTGATCGGAGGTCTCTACTACGGCCAACCGCGCGGGATTTCAGGCGAGCCTGGTTCGGAAGTGGGCGTCAACACCATGAGATACGGGCGGGTTGAGATCGACCGCATCGCCAGGATCGCATTCGACCTCGCCCGCAGCCGGCGCAAGAAGTTGACTTCCGTGGACAAGGCGAATGTGCTCGAGGTCAGCGCACTCTGGCGAAGAATCGTTGAGGAAATCCATGGAGCGTATCTCGACGTGGATCTGGGCCACCTGTATGTGGACAACTGCGCAATGCAGTTGGTGCTGAAGCCGGCGCAGTTCGATGTCCTTCTGACGGAGAACACCTTCGGAGATATCCTCAGCGATATCGGCGGTGTGCTCACTGGAAGTATCGGCACGCTTCCTTCCGCCAGTGTGGGGGACGGTCCTGCTCTGTACGAGCCTGTGCACGGGTCGGCGCCCGACATAGCCGGGCAGGATGCGGCCAACCCAATCGGGGCCATTGCCTGTGTCGCAATGATGTTTGAGCGTTCATTCGGACGGGCGGATCTGGCGCGGAGAATCACGACGGCTGTTGATCACACGCTAGCGGCGGGCTATCGCACGCGTGACCTGTGCCGGGCTGGAGG
>JBEKYG010000602.1:0-3942 GCA_049511215.1 Acidobacteriota bacterium
TTTTCTTTCAGTTGGTCTATTGTCTTCCAGAGGCAAAAAAGGAAAGGCCCCAACCGTTGCCATCGGTCGAGGCCTGAGACGGACGGAACCAATCAAGGGGACCATCCTATCGATCGATCCATAGCCTGCCATAATTGGTGCCCGTTGTCGAGTCCCGCCTTTGGGAAGGCACGGCCGCCCTGCCAATCGATCCATCCGAGCCAATCGAGATACGCCAGAGAGTGTGTCGACGTCCAGGATGCGGCATCGTCTTTTACATCTGCCGCTCCTGCGATCACGGTCAGTGCTACTGCGGCGAGGAACATCGTCATCAGGCGCGGCTGGAGCAGCGTCGTAAAGCTAACCGGAAGTACCAGGCAAGCTTTGCAGCCAAGCTCGATCACGCCGAGCGCCAAGCAGCTTACATCCTGCGCCAGAAGAAAAAAATGACAGGTCAAGGTAGCGAAGTGGTTAGCGCCTCTGTAACGATTGACTCAGCTGTGATAAGCACCAGCGTCAAAACGAAAGCGGAGCAACAGTCACACGAGGCACCTCATGCGTGCGAACCGAACCCCTTTTCTGTATGTCAGAAAGCAAGCTCCGGCCTGGTTTTCTGCATTGTCTGCCGCCGATCGGCGCTGTGGACCGTTCCGTTGCCAAGGTCGCCGTGAGGTGCAATCAGTGCTGGGCTGCTTTCAAGACACTTTGGCTGCAGCATGCCGGATTCTCGTCACCGGGTTAAGGAGGGTGCATGCAGCATGACCTGCAATACCTGAAACAACGGGTCCCTCTGCTGGATTATCTGCTGCAACATAACTGGACGGCACGGCCAATCGGCTCCCACCAGGAGTTCGTCGGGTTGTGCCCCCTACACTCGGAAAGCCACCCTTCGTTCTACGTCAATGCGGCCAAAGGTGTCTTCTACTGCCACGGCTGCGGCTGCGGCGGCGATCTTATTCGCTTTGTCCAGCTTTCCCTCAATCTCTCCTTTCATGAAACTCTTGCTCACCTGAAACAAGAACTCAGCTTGCCTGAGCCTGCCGAAGATGAGGTCCTTCGGGAAGCAGTCGATTTCTACCAGCACCAACTCGAACGGCACAGCGAAGCCTTGGACTACCTCTGCAGCCGAGGCTTGCATGATCCCAAACTCATCCGCCAACTGGATATCGGATATGCCCCCGGAGGAACGCTGCGGCGCCACCTGACCCTCCTGGGATATCCTTTGGACATCCTGCTGAAGATCGGGCTCATCGACCGGCGCGGCTATGACGCTCTCTATCGTCGGATTGTGTTCCCCTGTTTTGACGGAAGTCGCCCCGTCAATCTCTACGGCCGCAGTATTGGTGACGCTGCGCGCCACCGCTTCCTTCCACGTCCGAAGGGGGGCCTATTCGCTTGGAGCACGGTCGGGAACTCCCCTGAGGTGATCCTGGTCGAAGGCCTCTTCGATCTGGCCGTTCTTTGGCAGGCAGGCTTTATCAATACGACCTGTGCTTTCGGGACTCACTTGACGCAAGCACAGTCTTTGCAACTGTCTGATCGCCCGGACCGCAAGGTGTTCATCGCATTCGATTCTGATCCAAACGGTGCCGGACAACATGCAGCTCGCTCTCTGGCCCAACGACTCGATAATGCCGGGTTGAAGGTGCGCATCGTCGATTTACCTGAAGGGCAGGACCCTAACAGTTACTTCGTCTCTGGCGCGACCCCGGCCGACTTCAATCATTGCCTCCGACTGGCTCGCTCTCTATGACCACGAACTTGCGTCTCGTCTATCGCGAATCTTCTCCTGCCGGCATTTCTCCTTACCGGATTGTTGATCATCAGAACCATGGAATCCGTTGGATCAACGACTTTCTCGATGCCCAGCACCTCCGCAGCCTCTCTTCGCGATCTGTCCGGTCTTATGGCTATGACCTGCTGAACTTCGCCCGGTGGTGGTGCCAGCGAAAATCAACTCAGCTGTTGCGCCTCAATGAATCCCGCCTGCTCGACTACGTCCGTCATCAACTTGAATCGCTCCCCAAACCCACACCTCAAACCGTCAACCACCGTCTTACCGTGGTGCGCTGCCTCTATCGATTTCACTTTGGCCGCGAGATCCCGCGCGGCCGCGCCAGTGTCCAATCCATCTATAAAACCCGCAGCCCTTTCGGGTACGGCAGAGCTGGGCATGTTGTCGGCGGCTTGCGCTTGAGACAACCCCGCCGCGTCGTTGTTCCCCTCTCATCCGAGGAGGTCTCTCGGTTCTGGTCGAGCTTCCGCACCTATCGGGATCTCAGCCTCACGGCCTTGATGTTGTTCAACGGCCTGCGCTCCCGCGAGGTTATTGAACTCCGCCTCGAGGAACTTCGCCTTTCCGAAGCCCAGTTTCGTGTCCGGGGAAAAGGAAACAAAGAGAGAGTTCTGCCGCTGTCCGACGACACGATTCAGACACTGGAGCACTACATGGAGATTGAAAGGCCTGGCGCCAGTTCGCCTTATCTTTTCTTGTGCCTCAAGGGCCCGCAACGAGGCCGTCCCATGACCCCCGCCGGCCTGCGCTCCCTGTTTCGCCATCATCGCCAGTTAACCAAGGTTCCGCTTGCCAATCCCCATCGGTTTCGTCACACCTTTGGAAGCAATATGGTACGCTCGGGCGTCTCTTTGCCCGCCTTGATGCAGCTGATGGGACACTCCCACATTCACACAACCATGCTTTACGTCAGGCTCTCTCCTGAGGATGTCTGGCGCGAGTATCACCAGGCGATTCGCAACATAGATAGACTTCCATCTCCGATCGAGCCATGACAAAAAAGCCACGCCAAACCATCCAGCAGATATTCAACTCTCACTTGCAGGTCCTGGCGACGGTGCTAAGACCCTCGACTCTCAACGTGTACAAGGGTCGTCTAAAGCTCTTCCTGTCCTACCTGGAGACAGC
This sequence comes from Acidobacteriota bacterium, assembly GCA_049511215.1. Classification (GTDB taxonomy): domain Bacteria; phylum Acidobacteriota; class UBA6911; order UBA6911; family UBA6911; genus JAFNAG01. Next base: position 2,903 of record JBEKYG010000602.1, read on the forward strand.
CCACCCGGAGGTTTGCAGACTCTCCCAGTTACGCCGGGATCCTCACATCCTCGGATGGTTGCGCAAGCTGCATGAACACCAGCCGCCCTTGTCAAATTCAACTTGGCTGGGCACCATCATTACTGTCCGGCGGCTGCTCAACGACCTGGCTGTGAGCAACTACCACCGCTTGAGGGAAGGACTCCTTGTTCTGCAAGATTGCCCGCCTCGCGATAAGTACCTCCCCAAACCACTTTCTCCCGAAGATGACAGTAAACTCGGGCAACAACTCCGAAAAAACGACAATCTATGCTCGAATGGTCTGCTCCTTCTCCGCGGGACTGGAATGCGCATCGGCGAGTGTCTCAGTCTCCCTGTCGATTCCCTGCGGGACTTTGGTCAGAATCAGTGGGCAATCCGAATCCCTTTGGGGAAGCTCCACAACGAAAGATGGGTCCCAGTTGACGAGGATACCTGCAGGATTTTTCGCCGGATTCTTTCTGTGAGATCCTCGGCGGCCCGGACACAAACTGGCGCCAAATCTGGGATTTTGCTGCTCCAGAAAACCGGGCGCGTCTCCTACAACGACATGAGAAAGGAACTGACCGCAGCAGCTCGTCAGGCAGGTTGCTCCATTTGCCCCACTCCGCATCAGCTGAGGCACACCTATGCCACAACGATGCTGCGTGCTGGTGCAAGCCTTCTCGCCGTCAAGGAACTGCTGGGACATCGATCGATTGAAATGACCATGGGTTATGTCGAAGTCAGCCAGGTAGATCTGCAGCGGGAGTATCACCGGGCACGGCAGAAAATGGGAGAGTTTCCCGCCATTCCCAAAATCACCCAATCCATAGAGAACCTGGGCATACCCACCCTTTGTCAATCGCTCATTAAAGCTCACCACCTCATGGAGATGTTTCGCCGTCAACTGGACGACGAGCAATTAAGGCGCAAGCTGGCACGCTTGAATAACCGACTGGTCAAGATCTCTTCAGAGCTGTCCCAACTCGACAAGGCTAAAAAATGAGCACAGATTGGCCGGTCAAGTGCTGAGTTTTTTG
>JBEKYG010000603.1:0-3934 GCA_049511215.1 Acidobacteriota bacterium
CTCAGACAGTACTACGCGGGCTCAAGCGCTTCCAAGATATTGCGCTGGGAGCGAAGCTGCTGGGTGGCGAACTAACCGATGTGGTTGCTATTAAATGATTTCCGGGGCACGCGCAGGGCTAGATCCAGCGCATGGTTGCGCGCCAGGGCGTGCAGGCGCGAGTGCAACGCCGGCATGGGCTCTTCGGCCGCATACAGCAGAACCGGACCCGAGCGGTGCACGGGGAAAGTTGAAAGACAAGGAACCCCCGTGGCAACCGAGATTGCCATCTCAAGAGCCGTCCAGGTCTTCAGAGCCTTGGGCGGGCCTGAAACGATTCCCACGGCCCCGGCGGACCAGAGACGCTCGATCAACCATGGTTTCTGTTCTTCGGCCGATTCAAGCGCCGAGGCGCGCACGACCGGCAACAGAGATGGCGCGGCCGGCGAGGCATCCTCAGGCTTGACGGACACCTTGAGCTGGAGTTTACTTCCCGCCACCTCAACGAGAGCAGCCTGGAGGATATCGCCATAGTTATCCAAGAGTCCTTGTCGGAAAGACTCGTTGGGAACGATCAACCCGCATGCGTCGCCGTCACAACCGGCAAAGACGATCGGCCGGAACCAGGTATCCAAGCAGTGCCGGCCGACTTTCTTCGAGACCACTGCGAGCATCCGTTCCCAGAGGCGGTCAGCGGTGGTGTCATGCTCATCGGGATCTTTAGCCAGTTCTGCGAGCATCGGTTCGACTCCGTGCCTTGGAAGCAGGTCCGAAAAACTCGAGGTAGAGCTTTTCGTCCAGTTGAGTGACTTCTCGCCGGAGGCCTTCGGCGAGCAAGTCTGCAGCCATGTTGCACAGCATGCGGTAGTTTCCGGCCGAGTGTTCACACAAGGTGCCCATCAGACCCGGCGTCATGAGACGTGGATTGCCGGCCTGGGTCAGCAGGTGACCGAGCAACTCGGCGAGCTGTTTGGGAGTGGCATACTCGAACGAAAGGCGGGCCCGGATGCGCGAGCCCAGAGGAATGAGCTTCGGCAGGCGGAGCAACTCGATGAGTTGGCTGTCGCCTGCAAGAACCACCGTCAGGATGGAGCGGGAATCGAAGTTCGTGCTGGCTAGCAGCCGCAACTCCGAAAGGACTTCCGGCTCCATTTCTTGCGCCTCGTCAATGAGAAGAACCGGCCGGCAGAGCGTGGCCGCCAGGTGTGTCTCCCACTTCTCGCGCAGGACACTGAAGCTGGTCCAGCGGTTGTGCACCCTGAGGGAGACGCCGAAGATGTCGCCGAGCTCCCGGTAGAAATCGCCCAAACGGCTCTGAGGGCGGCTCAGGGTGCCGACGGCGATTTCAGGAAGCCCTCTAAGATGGCGCGCGAGCAAGAAGTTAGGTGTCAGGTCTGGAAAATGTACTTTCGATTCACAGGATGCGAGACAGCACGTATCAGGAACAAAAGTGAATTTTCCAGACCTGACACCATCGCCTGTAGGATTGGATTTGACGCTTAGCGTCATTCCAAAAGCAATTGCGAGATATCAAGATTTAGTCTGCGTACTTTTAAGGCTTTCTGGAAATTCGTGGTTTAGCTCCTGCATCAAATCTTGCACATAACAACACTACCTGTAATCAGCGTGAGGGCCTCCTAATCCTCTGTGGGCAAGAGGGCGTAACACTCAAGCTGTTCCTTCTTTCTTCTAAAATCGCTGAAATAAAAGAGCCCTTGCGGAAACATTATAGGTGCACGGACCGTTGCTGCTCCCTAGGAGCCGAGGGGCAGGCATTGCCCGCGCTCCGTGGCCCACGGATCTCCACTCGCGAAGCAGAGGACCTGTCCACCCCTACCTGCACCGCATAAGCCGGACGAACCTGGGGTAGTAGATCAGGCTGTCCGTCAAGTGCTCTGCAAACGCGAACGTGTTCGTGGCGTAGGTCACCACCAAGTCACCGCCGGCAAGCTCTGGGTGTGCCTTCGCCGAGTAGATCATCACGTTCGGGCGGTAATACTCCGGGGGGCGGTAGACCATTCGCGTTCCCGACCACGGTCCAGTAAGCGTCGGGGCTGCGCGCATCATCACATCCGCCGGGCCGAAGCCCTGCGTCTGCACGACCAGGAACCGCTCGGTGGCCTGATCCACATGAATCGTCAGCTCCGACTGCCCATTCTCGAAGAGCGGCCGTCGCGGCGCGCTCGATGAGTCAGGTACCCACCCGAGCCGGTCGCCGGCCCACCACTCCGGATGGAGCAGGTTGCCGTGACGGACCTGCTCCGCCGGCCACCGCGCGGCGTATATCGGATGTGACTTGACGGGGTCCTCGGAGCCGAACGCATACACGGCTTCTCCCAGACGCAAGACCGCCGCGAACCCTGCGAGCACACCCAGCGGATTCGCCGGCGTCACGAGCGGACTCATTTGCCACGCGGAGGGCTCCGCATCCGGGTTTTCCACCATCCACGCGGTCCACCCCACCGATTCGAAGCCGAGCCCGCTGTTTGTGCTGCGAACTCGGTTGAGGAAGAGGACCAGCCGGTCACCCACGCGCACCCCGTTTCCAAACCAGTGGCGTTCATCACCTTCGTTCGGAACGAACGCCGCCGGACTTCCATCAGCCGCACGGCGCCAATAGAAATGAATCGACGCCCCGACCGGATCTGTTCCGACCTGGATCGCCACACTGTTACTGACCATGCGGGCGCCCTGGCGCGTCCCCCTCCCGGTGGGATCAATCCACGTGTCGCCGAAGAGCCAGAGCGTGCGGCCACCACCGAGGTCTACGGAGGACGCCCCATCCGCGCCGACCCAATGGGGATCGCGGTGGAACAGTTGATCGGCCTCTCGCCAAGCCGAGGCTTCGAAGCAGGGGACCTCGACCGGTCGGAGCGGGGCGCTGGCGGCACCGCGTGCGCGCCGCCAGACATCCGGCTTGGCCAGCGCGCCGGAGCGTGCGAGGTACGGGCCGAGCGCGGAGCGCAATTGTTCCGTCGTGCCATGGAGGATCAGTTGATCCCCGGATCTTCCGTGAGCCAGCTTCACCTGCCCGGCGCCAAGAGCCGCAAGGAGGGAATCGGGCTCAAGCGCCGCCACGTGGATTTCGTCCGGGTCGACGTTGAGGGCGAAGAACATATGCCCGGCAAGCAGGAGACCGGCGTACGGCTTTGGAAGATCGCTATCACGTGGTGTGGGCCAGACGTCCAGCACCAGGTGCTCACCCAGCCGCCCGAGTCGTGCCTCGAACCTGCCCGCCTTTCCATCGTCGCCGTATTCGATCGTGTACGTGTTCCCCGCGGCGCGTGAGACCACAGCGCGATCCGAACCAGAAACCTCCTCCCACGTGCCGAGCAGACGCGGGTCGAACGTTGCATCGGATTCCGATATGACCGGGGCGATAGAGAGCACACAGGAGTTCAGAACGATGGCGAGTCCCAATACTCCGCCAATCTTCAGCATCGCTCGGTCTGTCAACGTATAGTCCAAATAAGCTGCAAAATGTTGTGAGTTGCCGTAAGCCTGGATACCCCAGCAGGGACCCTGCTTCTGATAAGGGGGTCTTATGTTAACTTCGACCCGCGATTCCGGAACTCAGGAAGGCCACAAAGGGCAGTTTGCTGCAATCCGACGTTGCCACAACTGGAATTTTAACACACTTCTTCCAGCAAGCGGCTCCCTGCTCAGGAAAAATCAAGCTCTTCGATCTCACGGTCCGGCAGGGCGTGGGCAATCGGCGGGGGTCTGGAAGGTAAGCCGAGGCAGTCAAGGATTTTCTGGATGGCATCGGGCGGATGAATCGCGCAGAGGATCCTCATGCGACCGCCGCATCGGGGGCATCCCAAAACGTCGATCGAAAAGGATCGGTTTTCATACTGCATCTCCTGCAGTTGAACTGACACAGGTTGATTCGTTGGCCAGACTGTTGGGCGCCGGCTCCGGCAACCAGTATAGCCATTGACCGTGGTCATTGCAT
>JBEKYG010000604.1:0-3934 GCA_049511215.1 Acidobacteriota bacterium
GAGTGGTGACGCCGCACCCTCCACGGAAGACAGGCAATGCACCGAGCGGCTGGTAAAGGCCTTCAAGCTGCTGGGGATTCGGCTGTTGGATCACATCATCATCGGCGACGCTGACTATTTCAGTTTCGCCGATGCTGGACTGCTAGGGCAGATGGAGGTGGGTCAATGAGGATGACGATCGAGGTTGATATGAATAACGCAGCGTTTACTGAGGATGGCCCGGGAGCCGAGAGTTACGAGGCAGCCCGGATTCTCCGCGATCTAGCTGACCGGATCGAGTGTCATCCCCACTTCTCGCCGGGGCACAGCCAGGCGTTGCGCGATATAAACGGAAACGAGGTTGGACGCATGGGCATTCACGGAGACCGAGTGTAACTCCTTTTGCCAGCGACATTGGCTATGCGGAAAGAGCGCAACAGATAGGGCCAAGCGGATGATGACCAGAATGGACATAGAGATTGACAGGCACGAGGCGGCAATCGAAGCCGGACAGCTTCCGGCGTATTGCCCGTTTTGCGAAGACGCGGATTACGCGTGGGTACGATGCGAGGAGTGCGGCGTTCGCGTGTGCGAGTACTGCGTAATCACGATCGACGGCAACGGTCACTTCTGCCCAGACTGTGCCCGAAAGCCAGTCTGCAGGGAATGTGGCGGCGTAGGCAAAAATCACCTTCCGAGCTGCGCCTTTTTAGGGTCTGACAGGGTTGACAATGCATTGGTTACGTAAGGAGATGCGTCGATGGTCTGCGAACTGAAATCCTGCACGTGGTGTGGGCTGCCAGATCCTGAACACAAGAGCAACTGTCCGTACGACCGCAGTTGGGAAGACCGGACGTTCTACAAGGATTTCCGGGTGGCGGATCTCCGCAAGGTGTTCGAGAAGGTAGCGGACCCGAAAGACTGGAAAGGCCCGATTGCGGCACCGATGCCGGGCGAGGCCGTCTTGGGCGCCTGCGCGGCAATCGAGTATTTCACGGCGACGGTTCCCCGGGTTCGCCTGGACACGCGGACGATGACCTACGTGGTCACGAGCGAAGGCTACCGAATGGGGCCGGCAGGAGATCACTGAGACCGGAGCGAGCCATGCAAGTGCAGTTGATTTCGTGGAACCGGAGGAGGCAGCGGTCGATGGCTCACATGATCGCGACCGGCGGTGCGAAGACGCTCTGCGACAACATGCCTGGAACCGCGACCGGGCCAGCCGATTTAAACCAATATCCGCTCTGCCGCTGTTGCGTGGTGAAGGCTCGAAAGTTGGGGGTCCCGACGGAGTTTGTGCCTATTGTACCGGCGCCGCCAACGCCGAAACTGTTGAAGTCGCCCGGCAAGGAGAAACCGTTTCTGCCTAATCCATACAAGAACATCCTGTGCGCGATTCAGTATCTCGGCGGCATCAATCCGCGCAAGCTCCGAAGGGCGGGCTGGTGGACGGAGTTTTATGAGTTTTTGCCGGCCAGTATCCGGCGGCGAATCTTCCGGCACGCCAGCACGAACAGTGTCGACTCGATCGCCACGGAACTTGGCGGGTACGGCTATCCGGTGGAGGACGCTGACAGCCTGCTCGAGTACCTGAAAGACCAGAAGAAGGTCAACTGGTCTCAGGAACCGCAAGAAGTGCAGATGACGAACGAAGACTGCCTGGAACTGCGCATCAACGAACTGCTGATAGAGAACGAGACGCTCCGGCAGCAAATCGAGAACCTGACCCGGGCGGAGGGATGCTTCGATCCGGTTGAAATGGAGGAGCCATTTTGAAACTTGACGAATTGGCACGCGAGATGACCGAAGCACAGACCCGGCAGCGCGAAATGGTACGCAGCGAGGTCGTCAACCGGGTGCTCCGTGCGCCCGAAACCCCAAATCAGAGCAAACGAACCATGCTTGGTTTGGATCGAAAACGGCGGTCGCAAAAATCGGCGCCGATGTTTGAAAACAAAGGACTTTTCTAGAGGAGGCGTCATGTCATTACCAGCGGAGGAATTCCAGGCCCTCGCCTGAGCGGTAGCGGCTGAACTGGGCTGGACGTACTGCGATCGGGAATCGGACAGACGGGACAGCGCGGATATCCAAGGGCCGGACGGGATGAAGCTTTACCTGAACAACGGCTATTGGGATCACAGCCGGATCACGATCATGGGTAGCAGGCCCCAACAGAACAGCGGCAGTCATTTCAGCGTGGGCTGGCCCGATAACCTGAGGATCACGGTCGCGCCTACTCGACCTGCCCGGGCGGTGGCCAAGGATATCGAGCGTCGGCTGCTGCCCAACTACAGGGAGGCTTTCCAAAAGGCTGCTGAAGACATTGCCGAGCGTCAACGGCAGCGGACAGAGGCAGAACGCATTGCCAACAAGCTCGCCGGCATCCTCGGCTGCATGGTCTCTGAAAACAATGGAGCCGGCTCCGATTTCCAGATTCATCCCCGCAACCTGCAGAACGGCTACGCAGACATCAAAGTCAGCGAGTACTCGAACGAGGTGGAGATCAACCTACGATGGATTTCCCCGGAGCTTGGAGAACGCGTTTGCGCTGTCCTGAGACAGGATGTATGTCACGAGCCCGCAATGGAAGCGAAACAATAGCAGAGTCAGCGAATTGTGGAGCACATGAAACCGAAGAATCTCAGGGAGCACGAGCATGAGACGTGTTAGCGCCGAACGGATAGAAAAATGGGAGGCAGAACTGGCGAGGATCGAGGACCAGATCCTGAAGAGTATCCGATGGGGGGAGGCGCGCCGCTTCGCGGCCCGGGCCGGTTGGAATCGGCATCAACGCCGCAACTGGTTGATTGATCGCATCTCTTTCGCGAAAGCACAGAAAGTTGCATCTGCTTCCCATACGACCGCAGTACCAAACCCCTGACTGACTCTTGAACAACCGACGCATTAGGCGTTACTGGGGGGTGACGAAGTCGGCGTAGCCGCACTCAGGTGCGATGGGGAAAATCCCATCCCCGCATTTTTGTCGATCGCTTCATCAATAAGATCTGGCGCGACCCTCGAGCAAGAATCTCTCATTGAAAAGCTCTTGTTGACATGTCCTTTGGCCTGATATATCGTGTGTCCTACAAACGTAGGACGCATAACGCAAAAACAGGAGGAACGCAAAAAGTTCATGAAAGACAGACCAAAGGACACGTTCGGCGAACGAGAACTCGATGTTCTTCAGGCGTTATGGCGGCTTGGATCCGCAACGGTGACGGAGGTGCAAGACGATCTACAGAAAAAGGGGCATGAACTCGCCTACACCACCGTACAAACGATTCTAAATCGACTCGAAGGAAAGGGCCGTGTTGTGCGTGACTCTTCCGATCGTGCGCACCGCTATCAGCCGCTGTTTCAAGAACCCGCAGCAGTGACGGGTGCCATCCAGCGCCTGGCAGATCGGTTTTTCCGTGGGTCGGTAGAAGATCTGGCCACCCATTTGGTCGAACGGCATCTCACACCAAAGCAACTTCAACGCATACGAGCGATGGTCGAAAAGAATCGCAAGGAGCCCCAGAAATGAACTCGACCTCTTCCCCGATTTCGGTGGCCATCTGCCTCCTGATCAATCTGACGCTGTTCGGGGCCTCTTTGGCTGCCGGAGTGGCATTGGCATTCCGGTTCATTCCGATCGGCCTGCCGAGGTTGCGATACCTGATCGCGCTCACAGTGTTTTTTGCAGCTTCAATAATTCCGGTCCTTGTCACCTTGGGATTGCCTGCCGCCATGCAGCCTTTCGGCTTCCCGATCGTGATTCAAGAAGATGCAATTGACAGGTTGCCGGATCATGCCGCGCAGGGACTCTATCCTCCGTCGGTTTCATCGGCACAGTCGGGCATGTCTGACTTAAGCGAGCGCTTGAGGGCATCTGTTTATCGATTTTCTCAATCTGCAGCCGCACCATGCTTGTTCTGGTTATGGCTCGGCATTTCTCTCTTGCTCATGGGCCGGG
>JBEKYG010000605.1:0-3933 GCA_049511215.1 Acidobacteriota bacterium
TGTCACTTTGGGCTCCGCAGAATTGGGCTGTTGGAGAGACATCTGCCCCAGTTGGCGGCTGGAAGGCTGCAGAATCCGCCTTCAAATGCGCCGGCCAGAGCGGAGTCTGGTGTTTTGGATTGCGTCGGTTCATTCGGCTCCGTGGGGCGGTACGATCAAGATTTGGAATCGGGGCAGAGCATCCGAGGAGATCCACGTGATCTGGGCGGCCCCAACGTCCCTGTTGCGGCTGGATCGTGTTCAAGTGGTGACGGCTGCGCGGGCGTGGGCTCGGTCGATTCTGCCGGGCTGCCGGATAGTCTCGGCAGGCAAGGCACCGGATCGGGCGCACACACTCTCCGGCAGCTATCTGCGCTTGAGGCTAAAGCACGGTGATACTGATCATCTTCTGCTGGCCTGTGCCGAAGGGTGTGACGAGGAGCAAGCCCATGCGATCCTGACTCAGGCTCTACTCTGGCTGGTCCTTCTGCGCGATAAAAACCAGATAAGAGGGACGCCCACGGTTTACCTGCTCATCCCCGAAGGGCACGCCGATGTTTTAATTCACCGGTCACGGCTGATCAACCCAAAGCGCGCACGAATTGAAGTCCGGGAATACCGTGAGAGCGCCTCCCATCAATGGGAAGCTCGGCGGCCCGCTCCTCCGGCGCCACCGGTCGAGGACCGTGATTTTCGCTGGCCGGTGCTCGGTCCTTTCCGATGGAGTCCATTGCTTGCGCGTGTGCTGGATCTTGCTCCGGATGCGATCCAGCGATACCCCAGGTTTCATGACTATGATTCATTGCGGCTCTGGGGGTTGGAATTTGCCAGGGTACTCGGTCCTGAGCGGGACCGCATTTGCTATGGTTTAGGTTCACAGCAGGTAGAACTGACGGAGGAAAACTTTGACGACCTGCGCGCCCTCATCAACGAGATTGTCTATTATCGCCGGGCTGACAGCCCCGTTACGGATCACCCGTATTACAGGATGCAGGCGGAACGCTGGCTGGAATGCCTGCTGCTCAACGATGTCTCGTTCTTATTTCCGGAATTGGTCCCGGCGTCGGTATATCCGCAAATCCCTGTCTATTTGGGCAAAGTTCCGGGCCGAGTCGATATTCTTGGTGCGGATCGCGAAGGGAACCTGGTAGTCATGGAACTCAAAGTGAGCGAGGATCCCGACATGCCGCTGCAGTCGATCGACTACTGGGGGAGGGTGATTGGGCACAATCTCAGCGGCGATTTTGAGAAACGAGGTTACTTCGCCGGGCTCCGCTTGAGCCGCGCCCGCCCCAAGATTTACCTCGTTTCTCCAATATTTACCTTCCACGATTCGCTCGAGCGCCTCCTGCGTTGCCTGGATCCGAATCTTGAAGTATCGAAGATCGCCATCAACGAAGATTGGCGCAGCGGCGTTAAAATCCTGCGGCGTGTTACCTGCAAGTGCGGGGAAATTGCTTGACCCTGACAAAGCACCCCAAAACCAAACAAGAACTCCCTATACAGCTGGGTGGAGACTAACTCCTTCGCTGGATTTCGTGGAATAGCGGCATGGGTCGTAAGCGGAGGAAAATCAGGGGTTACTTTTTCTCGTTTTTTTCGGCCTCTTCTTCGCCGGTTTTCATAGCAGTCTTAAAGTTCCGGATTCCTTCACCAAGCCCCTTGCCAAGCTGAGGGATCTTGTTCACCCCGAAAATAATTATCACGATGACAAGTATTACGAGCAGTTCCCCCATTCCTAAGGAACCAAGCATATACACCTCCAAACTTTATCCTGTCCAAGAGTACTTGAGGAGGCAGAGGAAGTCAACCTAGGCGATTTTGACCGGCGGATTTTGGATCTAAAGCCCCGTGACACATGGCTTACCGGCAGTTGGTCCGGCCTCTGCGTTGGCGAATCCGAGGCGCTGATATGAATGTCTTTCTCGGCAAGGACTGCTTTCAACCCCCAAATTGGCTAAAGGAGGACGCGTTCGCTTCCTTGCCGCCGCGTGAAATGTCCGCGATCCAGGTACTCCAGCAGAGGAATTGCGTATTTGCGCGTGAGGTCGAATAGTTCCTTGAATTCTGCTATGCCAAATTTGGCCCCTGCCGAGTAATGACCATGAATCCTGTCCTTCATTCCCTGGATAGTCGTGCGGTGGTAGACGAGATCCTCAGAGATCCGGACCAGAATTTTTTCCTTCAGCATCCAGAAACAGATCTTTCGTACCTCTGCCGGATCCGCCGATACCTGGGCATAAAGTTCTTGCTGGGAAGGTGGCTGCCAGCCTGCATGCAACAGGAGATGCTCGATCGTCTCCTTGATCCTCAGTCCTGCCGGTCCGAGCACTACCTCCCGGCCGTGCAAGGCGACCATATCCTCGTGGATGGATATCAGGTGTTCCTCAGAGAGTGCCTCGAGGCAGAATCGGAAAAGCTCCGATGACAAACCATCGTAGGCTCGCTTGCGCAATTCTTCCCGGGAGATACCACGCAGGAGCGGGTTCTCCTGGTGAAAGCGCGCGACCAGAGCCACCGACTCTTTTTTCAAGGCTTCGATGACGGCAGGCAGGACCAGTGTGGGAAAGGGGCCCGGCACTATAGTAAGCTCTTCGGCGGCAGCGGCTGCTGCACACAGTCTCCCCAGCTCGGCATTGGGAAGGCCCAAGGCAGCATTCAATTCCTTGAATTCCACCATCTGCTTGGGATGCATCGCGACCAGGCCCGGCAACTTCTGGACCATATTGCTGCCTTCCAGTTTTTGGAGAAGGAGAAGTGCCTGCTTATCCGTCACCTTGTGCTTCACGGCATGAGGGTTCAGAACCCTGCCGCCGGCGATTGTCGTCGCAGGTGAAAACTGTCGGATGATGAAAGCGTCACCGTGGAGGCAAAATGCCGGACCATCGAGCCGAAGCTGTGCGAAAGCCGTCTTTCCAGGCTCCAGCGTGGATTGCCCTATCATCGCCACGCGCGCAAGCACTTCCGAGGTGCCCTGATGGAAGCGAACTTTGGAAAAGTTCTTCAAGGGACGAGATGTCGGCAGCAGGTCGAGTCGAACGTCGAGAATTTGTGTGGCACGAAACAGGTGAGGCACCGTCAGTGACATGCCGCGTTTTACCTGCGACAGGTCGACTCCCTGGAGATTCACCGCCGTGCGTTGCCCCGCCACTGCCAAATCCGTTGCCTGCCCATGGACATGTATGCCACGTACCTTGGCCAGGAGACCGCCCGGGATCAACTCAACCTCCTCGTCCCGCTGGAGGCGGCCCGACACCAGGGTGCCCGTGACCACGGTGCCGAAGCCACGCATGGTGAAGGCACGATCGACCGGCAGGCGCAACAGGTGGTCGGTGGACCGCTTCGGTATTGAGAACGCGACGGCGCGTAATGCCTGCCTCAGCCGTTCCAAACCTTCACCCGTCTTCGAGCTGACCGGGATGACATCCACTCCCTCGAGGAATGAGCCGCGCACGGTCTCGGAAATCTCCTCGCTCACCAATTCGATGAGATCCGGCTCCACCAGATCGGTTTTGGTTATGACGACGATTCCGGAGGGGATTCCGAGCAAACGACAGATATCAAGATGCTCTCTGGTTTGGGGCATGACAGATTCATCCGCGGCTACTACCAGGAGAACGCAATCGATCCCTCCGACACCCGCGAGCATGTTTTTGACGAACCTCTCGTGGCCGGGGACATCCACGAAACCGACCTGAACGCCATCGAGTTCGAGGTGGCCGAAGCCGAGATCGATGGTGATGCCGCGCAGCTGTTCCTCTTTCAGCCGATCGGGATCAACACCGGTAAGGGCTTTCACAAGCGCACTCTTGCCGTGGTCGATGTGCCCGGCGGTTCCTACGATCAGGTGGCGCATACCCAATATCGCCTCCCTCTATCTAGTCGTAAACAAAAAGGCTGAAGGCTGATAGCTCGGCGCGGCCGGCGGAAAACAGTTGGGAACATCTTTGGTTG
>JBEKYG010000606.1:0-3926 GCA_049511215.1 Acidobacteriota bacterium
CAATGACTATCTCGAAATCATCGTGGATCACGGATTATTCGGTCTGGCCGCGTTTATTCTGATGTTGGTCCTGCTGGTTCCGGCATTCCGCGGAACACGCAATCCCCGGGGTCGCTTTGAAGATGGCATCATCGCCGCTATCATTGCCTTGCTCGCGGTCGCCCTGGTCGATTTTCCACTTCACAGGCCGGCCGAGCTTTATCTGCTTTGGGCATTGGCGGCACTTTTCTGGATCTCGGAAGGGCCCGGCGGGCTTGACGCGAAGCTTCGCCCTGTGCAGTCTATTAGGGAACCTCAAGTGGAAAGGAGACCGATATGATACGCCGATTCGGCAGGACCACTGCTCTCGTTGTCGTGGGCACACTTCTCACCTGGGGGGTAAGCCGAGCGATGATCAGTAAGTACCAACAGAAAAGGCAGGAGATTCTCGCTGCCTGTAAGGCAGAGCGCGAAAAGTTGGGGGTTGCGGAGCAAAAGACACTCGCCAACAAATGCCCAACTCCGGAGGTCGCGCTGATTTCATCTGCAACGCTCTCACCGGGCCAGACCGCAGAGGTGACTGTTACAGGGAAATTCCCGGCGGGAACCAGGTTCCTGTTTGATTCGGACTGCATCGAGGTGGTGAAAGAGTCGGTGACCGCCAACACCTACCATGCCACGGTTAAGGTTGGCTCGGATTGCGGACCCGAAGCCGTAACTGTCGAGGCTTTCGCCCCGTTCTGCTGCAAAAGTGGAAGACTTGATCATGGTCTTACGGTCGGCGGCAATTTCAATTGGGATTTGACGGCCGGCAATGGTTGGCGGGTAAAAGGGCACCCGGTGCCACCCACCGCGGGGGCGGGCAAGACCAGCGAACTTGCGTTTATGCTGGAATTCTATCGGGGAAGTGAAACCACACCCTTTACCAAGCGAAGTGCGACGCTTTTTCCCTCTGCCGGCTCGTCGCCCCCGAGCTACTACTTCTCGATCAGCAACCAGGATGAATCAAGCACGAACGCTCAACAGGAAATGGAGAGGATTTCCAGGCAGATGGCCAACCCCAATATCTCGGAAGCAGAGCGCGCAAAGTTGATGAGCCAGATGCAAGCGATCCTGACTAATATGACGAAAGACGCGAGCAAAATGATGGACCCGGCTTACCAGAAACAGCTCCAGGCCCAGGCGGATGAGTTCGGCTGCCAGACGATCAACGTAACCGTTCAGAACGGAAGCGTGACCGGGACCATGACTTGCAGTCAGAAGGTAGGTTCCAACCTCAAGATCACCGGCACCCTGAAGTTCCTGGGAAAGTAAAGGGGGGTTCAGCATGGCTGCGGTTTAGACACGGAAGAACAAATGCAGCCACGAAGACCATGAGGCCGCGGAGATCGGGTAGAAAAATATCTTGAAACTGGGATATTCTCTGCGGCCTCTGCATCAGCCTCTGTGGTCCCTGCGTTAAGCTTTTGACTTTCGTGCTCTAACCGCAAAGATTTGACAGTAAGGAGTACAGGATTCTTGATGAAAGGAAACACCATGAGTAGCCATTTCCCGATCTTAATCATCACCGGACGGCCGGCAGCGGGCAAATCCGAGGTCATTGATTTCTTGAAGAACTGCGACCCGATTGTTCGGCTCGAGAAATACCACATTGCCAATTTTGAGGAGCTGGACGACTTCGCCTATGTCTGGGAGACATTTGAACTCGATGATTTGATGGCTCAAATGGGCAAAGAGCGGGTATGGAGCGATGAGAAATATTGGTTCAAGGATCCATACATCTGGGATCTTTACATCAAGCGCCTGGCGCTGGACTACAGGAAAAAAATCGTGAAGGATCCCGGATATCACGACAAAAAGACGACGCTCGTCGAGTTCGCACGAGGCGGCGAGCAGGCTATCCACCATGCGCTGTCATTTCTCTCCGATGAAATGCTCGCCAAGGCCTCCCTGATATACATCCGCGTGACCTACGAAGAGTCAGTACGCAAGAACCGCCGCCGCGCGCGCAAAGGCGAGGAAGACTCGATCCTCTATCACTCACTCCCCGATGAAAAAATGGAGTTCTATTACAAGACCAATGATTGGGACCAACTCGAGGCGAAGGATCCAAACTTCATCGAGGTGAAAGGCCACAAGATTCCGTACGCCGTCTTCGAGAACATGCCCGAGAAAACCCACGATCCGAAATTGATTGATGCCGAACTGGCGCGCGCGACGCAGAACCTGTGGACGAGCAGGACGTCAATCGAAAAACTCTTTTGACCAATTCGGACCCTGTGTAGTTCCAGGGGTGACGTACCCGAAGCTTTTGCGCACATTCGCTCTTCGGATGGGATTCGTCTTTCCTGGCCGGGCAGCCGGGGTGGGAGACGGGCTGGCACGCTTCGGAGGATTCGGGGATTACCAGCGGCCGCCAGCGCGCGCCCGGAGGCAGGACGTTGGGCGGGCCAGAGCGGGAGCCATAGTACGGAGGAACCATCTTGAGAAAGGACGATTACATCAGGTACACATCGCACCAAGCAGCCACGAGGAACGCGCCATCTGAGGACATATATCCATGACCCACAATCACCAAGAAATCCGTCCCGCAGCCGTTCCGAAGTGGATTTTGCCGGCGTTCTAGCAAAACTAAGAGAGCCCAACAATGGCGTGCAGCCGACGCTTCGCCTTCGGCCGGCTCAGCGCGGCTGACGCCTGACGTTGACATCAAGATTCCTGCCGGCAACCCTTGACAGTGCGTATATTTTGGTAATATACATTTCAATATGGCAGAATTACCTGGAGAACTTGCGAATTGTACGGGCTTTGATTGGGATGCCGGCAACGCGACGAAAAACTGGGATCTGCATCGGGTCAGCCAGGCTGAGTGCGAGCAGCCATTCTTTAATCGGCCAATCCTAGTAGCAGTCGACGCAAGTCATTCCGCGGAAGAACGCCGATACGCTGCCCTCGGTCTAACAATTGCAGGTCGGCGGCTTTCCATCGTGTTTACGATTCGTGGCAGGCTGGTTCGGGTAATTTCAGCCCGCAACATGAGCCATCGTGAAAGGAGACTCTATGAGCGCGCGCAACAAGCCAGCTAAGAAGCCAATCCCGCATTTCGCCACGGAGGATGAGGAGCGAGACTTCTGGAGAACGCATGATACGGTTGAATACTTCGACTATAATAAGGCTGTTCGTGCGACATTTCCAGAACTAAGGCCGTCCACAACGACTATTTCGTTGCGTCTGCCTGCTTCCATGCTAGAGGAACTCAAAACGCTGGCAAACGAGCGCGACGTTCCATACCAATCGCTAATGAAAGTATTCTTAGCGGAAAGAATTGCTTGTGAGCGAGGCATTCCGCGCAAGGTGCCAGCTTGATGTCTAACGCGCTTCAGCGGACGCGAAACAGCCGCGCCGCTCAGCGCTGGCGTTAGACCGGCCCGAGTCCCTGCAGGACAGAGGTTGAAGGCGAGACAGGAAGTGCGAGATCTAGCCCGCCGTTGCGCCGGTGTGAGGATTCGCCCAATTCTCCGCCGTGCGGCGCGAGGTCGGCCAACGGAGGCGCATGGATAAGATTACGCTGGAAAACGTCGGACCTGAGAACTTGTCGGCTTGCGGCATAGGCTGCCTTACGAGCCCGAAGAACCAAGGGTATCAGCCCAAAGTCGAGTGGCTGCAAAGGCGCTTTGCCGAGGGGCTGCGTTTCCTGCTGTTCCGCGATGGAGACGGCAGGCCGCTGGCCTTCCTCGAATACGTGCCGGGCGAATACGCCTGGCGGCCGGTGGACGCCGAAGGCTGGCTGTTTGTGCATTGCCTGTGGGTATACCCCAGAGGGCAGAAGGTAGGCGGGCTGGGTGGCCGTTTGATCCGTGCCTGCCTGGAGGAAGCGTGGCAGACACGCGCCACAGGCGTGGCGGCCATGGTGAGCGACGGAACCTGGATGGCAGGCAAAGAGGTGT
>JBEKYG010000607.1:0-3924 GCA_049511215.1 Acidobacteriota bacterium
CGCGAGAGGTACTACATTGTCGGGCACTACTATATGGCGATCGGAGACATCGAGAAAGAAAAGGAAACCTGGGAATCAGCCTCCAAGGCATACCCGAATGACTCCGCCGCCTTCGACAACCTTGCGCGTTACTACAACGAATATTACGGGCAATTCGAGAAGGCCATACCGATGGCCAACGACTCTTTGCGGGTTGAACCGGCCCAACCCTTTGGCTACTCGATTGCGGCGACTGCGTACATGGCATTGAACCGGCTGGAGGAGGCGCGGTCCATCTCGCAAAGGGCAGTGGATGCCAAGGCGGACAACCTGTTCATCCACCAGCTGCTGTACGACCTGGCTTTCTTGAACGGCGACGCCGACGGCATGCAACGACAACTGAAATGGTCGGAAGGGAAACCCAGTGAATACTATCTTCTCAATGAGGCAGCGAATGCCGCCGCGTCGCGCGGGCAACTGCAGAAGGCCGGGGAATTGATGCAGCGGTCGGTGCAGGTTTCGGAGCGCCTGGATTTCAAGGGAACTACGGCTGCTACCCTGGCGGGTGAGGCTCTGACCCAAGCGGAATTCGGGAACTTCGCCAAGGTACGGGAAATGGCAACGTTGAGCTCCGGCTTGGCGCGTAACCGGAGCAACCTGGTGCCAGTGGCGGTTGCATTGGCAATGACCGGAGATGTGAGCCGCGCCCAGGCCATCACGGAGGAATTGGACCACCGCTTTCCAGCCGACACACTCCTGCACCAGGCGAGCATTCCCTGCGTGCGGGCGTTGATCGAATTGAAGCACAACGCTCCGGAGCAGGCGATCCAGGCGCTCGAGGCAACGACGCCATACGAACTGGGTATAGACCAGGGGTTCTACCCCATTTACATTCGAGGCCAGGCATACCTGCGGGCGAAGCGCGGGGCGGAGGCGGCTGCGGAATTTCAGAAGATCGTGGATCATCGAGGGATCAATCCGACGTTTGCCGAGCATTCGCTGGCAAGACTCGGTCTGGGGCGGGCGTATGTGATGACCGGGGACACGGCGAAAGCAAGAGCTGTGTATCAGGATTTCCTTGCGCTGTGGAAGGATGCCGACCCCGACATCCCGATATTGACAGAAGCCCAAGCCGAATATGCCAAGCTGAAGTGATTCCCGTTGACCAAGGGAAGCAAATGCCGTCATGGAAAAATCAGCGACTAATTTCTGTTGCGAAATTCGCTGTTTAGATCGAAAAACCGAGTGAGCAGCTTGGACTTGGACCTGGACTTGGACCTCGACGTGGACCTGGACGGTCTTTTCAGAGGTAAACTTTTCAGATATGACATTTGCCAGATCGCCTTTTTCCGTGTATGTCCACGTCCAAGTCCAGGTCCAGGTCCAGGACCGAGGGTTAAGAAGTTTCACGATAGGAACTTGCTAATACGCTAATCAAATGGTGAGGTTTTCCATGATAGGCAAAAGCCTCTCGCACTACCGGATCATTGAAAAGCTGGGCCAGGGTGGCATGGGCGAAGTCTTTCTCGCAGAGGACAGTCATCTGAACCGCCGCGTTGCCATCAAGGTTCTGCCCGATGCATTCGCCAGGGACCCGGAACGGCTGGCCCGCTTTGACCGTGAAGCGAAACTCCTGGCAACTCTCAGTCACCCGAACATCGCTGCCATTCATGGGCTCGAAAAGACGGAGGGAAGCCCTTTCCTCGTCATGGAACTGGTCGAGGGCGAAACGCTGGCTCAGCGCATTGCTAGGGGTCCATTGGCGGCGGACGAAGCCCTGGAGGTCTGCCGCCAGATTGCCGAAGGTCTGGAATGCGCCCATGAGAAAGGGATCATTCACCGGGATCTGAAGCCCGCCAATATCAAGATCACGCCGGAGGGCAAGGTCAAGATCCTGGATTTTGGCCTGGCAAAGGCATTCCAGGAAGAGTCCGCTTCAGGCGACCTCTCGCATTCGCCAACGATTACCGAGGCAATGACTCGCGTGGGCGTGATCCTGGGCACCGCTGCATACATGTCGCCTGAGCAGGCCAGGGGAAGGCCCGTCGACAAACGCACCGACATCTGGGCGTTTGGCTGCATCCTGTTCGAATGCCTGGCCGGCCGGCAACCCTTCGAGGGTGAAACCATCACAGAAACGCTGGCTTCGATACTCAAGGGGGAGCCTGACTGGCAAGCCATTCCCGCCACGACTCCCCGGCACATACGGGAACTGCTTCATCGATGTCTCCAGAAAGATCCCAGGGAGCGCATCCATGATATCGCCGATGTGCGGATCGAGGTCACCAGAGTAGTCAGCCCCGCCGGGATTTCTGAAGGCGTTCCCTCACGTGCATTCCGGCGTGGCCGGTTGGTTGCCGCGCTTGTGATCACCTCAGTGCTGGCGGCAACAGCTGCGTCGATTGTGACTTGGAGTCTGAAGCCCGAGCCTGAGCAGCCTGGGGCGCGCTCGATAATCGACCTGCCCGCAGGCACACAACTGACAAGGGAGACCGATGTTGATTCGATGGGACCGGCTCATACCGAGTTGGCTTTATCGCCGGATGGCAAGCACCTCGTCTTCAGCGCCAGTCCGGACGGGTCCCCCGGAAAGGCCAGGCTTTATTTACGGCCCCTGGACAGTTTTGAAACAACTGCTATTCCTGGAACCGAAGGGGCGCGGACGCCTTTTTTCTCTCCGGATGGCCAATGAGTAGGTTTCTGGACGTCGGGAAAACTGAAGAAATGGTCGATTGCCGGCGGCATCCCTGCCGACATTTGCGAATGCTCTGACATTCCCGAGGGTGTCACCTGTAGATCAGATGGAACCATTGTGATCGGCACCGGGGAGGACGGTCTTCAGCTCTTGGATGCCCCGGAAAGAAAGCTCAAACGCCTGACGACCCCGGAGCGCACGAAGGAAGCTTCGCATGTCCTGCCGTGGTTTCTCCCTGGAGGGAAATCTCTCCTGTTTACTGTAAAGCCTCATCTCTGGGGCACGCACAGTCGTATCGAGGTTCTATCGCTTGACACCGGCCGGCGGAAAGTGCTGATCGAGGATGGAGCCGACGCGCGCTTCGTGCCGACAGGGCATGTTGTTTACCTATCCGAGGGCACGCTGATGGCGTGGCCTTTCGATACCACAAAGATGGAGATCCGGGGCCAGGCGACGCCACTTATTCAAGGCATTATGCAGTCACTCAATGCGCTTTCTTCCGGCGATAACTCAGGCGCTGGACAATTCGTCGTTTCCGGCAATGGAACGCTTGTCTACGCTTCCGGCGGCATATTCCCTGATATCGAAACACACCTATCGTGGGTGGACCGGAGCGGCAGGATTGAGCTGGTGACGCAGTTGGACAAAAAACCGATCATCACCGTGCGCCTTTCACCGGATGGCAGATATTTGGCATACAGGACAACGGGTAAGGTTGCTGAAGTCTGGGTGTTGGATTTAGTGCTTGGAACAACTCGAAGAATTACTAGTGAGGGACGGGCGATGCATTTGTGCTGGACCCATGACGGGACGGGCCTGAGCTTCGCCTATTCCAAAGCTGGTGATCCCAAGATCTTCTGGAAGGCAGCTGACGGCAGCGGCCCAATGGAGCCTGAACCGCTGGTCGCCGGCGATAATACGCTGCAGCCCAGCTGCTGGTCATGGGACGGAAAGCTTCTTGTATTTGTGGAATCCAACCCGGCATCGAAGTATAACATCTGGGTCTATCGCAAGGAGGAGCGACAGAAATCACCTTTATTCAATGCTGATTACAACGAAGAATACCCGGCGCTTTCTCCTGACGGCCGCTGGCTGGCCTACTGTTCCGATGGGACCGGACGACATGAGGTGCACGTTACTTCCATGACAAATCCGGCCAAAGGAACGCCCATCACGAGTGACGGGGGCCTGGCGCCGCTCTGGGCTCCGGATAATCGCACTATATATTATTGGAACCAGGACTGGACCAA
>JBEKYG010000608.1:0-3905 GCA_049511215.1 Acidobacteriota bacterium
GTCCGGCGCTTTACCCGACTGGGCAGCCGCTTCCCGCCTGAAATCGGGGATATTTCCCGATCCCCACCCGCCCATTCAGGTCATCCTCACTCAGCCCCTCAAAAGCAATTGCTTATCATTCACAGCTTCGCCGGTGCCGTGATATCTCTTTGAAATCCTTCCAGCCGAGATTATCCTGGTTGCTACATAAAATATTCGTAATCCCTATTTGGGGTGGAGATTGCATGTACGTCGAACACAGTTCCTTTGAAACTCCTGCCGATAAGAACGTGTCAATCTGGCGATATATGGATTTCACCAAATTCGTGTGGCTGTTGGATCGACGGTCACTGTTCTTCGCACGGGTGGATTTGCTGGACGATAAATTTGAAGGCTCATCTCCAAGATTCAATGTGGCACAAAGGGAAAAGATGGGTTTTCCCAAGGAATTTACGGACCAGTTCTTCGTAAAATTACATGAGAGGTTTCCCAAGTACACTGCAATAAACTGCTGGCACATGAATGAGCACGAATCCTCGGCCATGTGGCGCATCTACCTCAAAACAGACGAAGGAATAGCGATAAGGTCCACCTTTCAACGTCTAACCGAGTGCTTTCTGAATTACCCACGTTGCATTCACATAGGAAAGGTCAAATACATCGATTATTCGACTGAGGGATTTCCAGATATGAATTTCCTTGCGCCTTTCATGTACAAGAGGAAGAGTTTCGCCCATGAACAAGAGATCAGGGCCCTCATTCACGAAATCCCAGAGAAGGATAGCCTTCCCCAATACCACACCGGGGATCCAGTCTGGGAGCATGGACTCGGTATATCCGTCGATTTGGATGTACTCATTTCTGAAGTTCGCATCTCGCCTAAAGCCCCTGCTTGGTTTGCCGAACTTGTAAAGGCCGTTACTCAGAAATATTCACTTGATAGACAGGTCATTCAATCAAGTCTTTCTGGGGATCCGGTTTTTTGACCGCCGATGTAACCAACTGCCTACCCCAGGGACAGTTCTTCATTACCTGTTTATGCGTTTTCGTCAGGAACAATCTTGAAACCGCGGCCGATTACTATCCTCGGATGCATCCGAGGCCAATGCTCATAACGGCATTCCGGGCCGCAAAAGTGGTGAGACCGCCGCTTCATTACGAATTCAATTCCGCAGTTTTCGCAGTTGACTGTCTCTCCGATCAGGGCGCTAAAACCTCCATTAGAAGCGTTGCACGCTTCCTAGAGCCAGGATTTCCCCTTCCGCAACTCATTTTCACTACCTCAGAGCTCCGATTCAACGGCAGGCTCTACAGAAGCCGATTACGTTGGAATGCTCCCGCCTGCAGACTCTCGGATCACGTTCAAAAACCGCATAGAGCAGCGCCCTGTATCCTACCCGGTCCGCGTCTGTCGCATGGCACTCCTGCCAGCAGCTCGGGCATATGCCCAGATCTGCAAGGTGCGAGCGTGTCCAGTCGGTCTCTGCTCGAGGTGAGACTGCTCGCCAGGTCGCCGGCATAAGCAACAGAGATCAGCCTGCGGCACCCTACTATTAAGCTCGAGGTCTCGGGTTTCATCGCGGCTCATTTGGCCCTCGGCTGGCTTTTCTCCTTGGGCGTGCGAGCGTGGTTTGCTGCGCCGTACAGCAAACTCCATATTTTCTTTTCTCCTCGCGCGCGCGGACGAGGGGGAAGGGTTCGAAAAACTGTGCGCTGTGCCGCTGCTGGACGCGGCTTGTGATATCATTGCCCGACTGGAAACAAAGCCATCAACCCCTGGAGGTGCCACATGAAACGCTCGCATCTCGTCCTCATCGCTATTGTGATCGCTGTTGTCGCTTTGGGCGTGCTCATCCGAGGCTGGGGAGATCCCGCAGCCAAGCATCCGGTGCAAGAGCCGTTACCAGCCCCATTTCCTCCGGGAACCCAAGCCCGACTGATCTATCAAGACATGGAGAAAATGCCAGTCTACGTAGACGAGGCATGTTTTTGGAATGCTCAGAGCGCGATCAAGCGCAACGATAAAACCGAGCTGTCGCGCATAATCATTGACGGGGAAGTGGAGATGTTGCCCGCCGGAACGGTGGTTACGGTCCGCTCGTATGATCCACGGGGTGTGTCGGAAATAGAATTGGAGGATAAAGGGCATCGTTGGATTGCGAACAAACTGCTCCATAAATAGTCCACCTCGCTCCGTCATTGCAAGCTGGAAAGGGTTGCGCCCGTTTACCGGAAGATTCAACAAAAATCTCCGAGCCTCAAAAAAACTCTGCTCTGTATTGCCCCAGGTTGAACGATCTCGCCCTTGCCCCTATGCATCCCCCTTTCACTCGTCATGCGGCGATCCATTCGCATGCCGAGATGAGGCAATAAACAGATCGAGCTGCGACTGCATGCGATCGAGAAGCACATCGTTCGCCTGCGGCCTGCTGGCGCTCGCGACCTCGGTAGGAGCCAGCCACGTTTTTGCGAGAGTACGCATATCCGGCTTGCGATCCAGGACGACAAGTTGCCAGAGCGCAAGGTTGGAAGCTATAACCACCAGGTTCTCGGATTCCCATGAAATGTTGATGTGATCGACCAGGATCGGAAAGCCGGGCACCTGCCGAAGCTCTTCAAGACTTTCTGCAACAGAAATCCCCGCCTTGATCAGATGGTTTTCTGCCGTGGCGGCAATGGCCCGCGCCGAAATTCCGGCGTGCTCATCGCGCGGGACAAGAATGTGGAAAGAATGTGGACACCCATCAAAAATGCCCATCAAAGATGCGATAAAACGATGGGTGTCCACATTTGTCAATTTGTCAAGGCGGCCGCCGTTGCCACGGGAGGAGTGTGCCTGAAAGCGGCGCCGGCGCGGGGCGGGGGAGCGAGGTGCGACGTCGCGCCTCGCTCCCCCGCCCCGTTTTGCCGTCCGTTCGGCGCATTACCCGACTGGGCAGCCGCTTCCCGCCTGAAATCGGGGATATTTCCCGATCCCCACCCGCCCATTCAAGTCATCTTCACTCAGCCCCTCAAAAGCAATTGTTTATCATTCGCCTTGTGATATCATTGCCCGACTGGAAATCAACTTATTAACCCGGAGCCCCGCCGGTAATCTCCCCACGACTCCGAACCGGAGGCATTATGAAAAGACTCCTGACTCTCGCCTTACTGCTTTTCCCCGCGTCGCTATTGGCTCAGCAGATAGCCCCGCCAAGGTATTTTTTGGAGATCAACAATCAGCCCGAGATTTCCTATAGCCGTGGCATATTCGGGGGTGTCGACCAGGACAAGCATGATTACCTCGGATCCGCGGACGCGGTGCGCGAAACAATGGTAAAACGCCATCACATCCCGCTTTCCTGGTTCACGGAGAAACGCGAGAAGGCCGATTATATCCTGCGCATCAATTCCGAGGGCGCCAATTGCCGATGGACCGTGCTCTACAATGACCGCGCAAAGGGTGAGGAAGTCGTAGTGGAATCAAAGAAGGTAATTTACTGCCAGAGTGCGATCAAGGACGTTCTGAATGTTCCCCTCGATGATTGGGCGCGTCGGCACGTCCTGAAATGATCCGCCCCGCTCAGTGTTTATAACTGAAGGGGTTTCTCAATTCACGCCGAAATGTTAGGAAATGTATGTAAAAGATGTGGACACCCTTATTTTCAATTGGAATAGTGGGCAAGAAATCCTGGACACCCACCAATTGAAGGCACTCCTGGATATGCCCAACAACGACTGACGGTTCTAAGATTGGTGGGTGTCCAGAATTGGCCCGACAACGGTGCCGGGTGGATCTTGTGAGTTTCATGCACCCAGCCTAGCGCTGCGCGTGCCCCATAAGTTAATTCATAGCAACAAGATCGATTGGTTCATCGCTGAACAATATAGTTCCCAGTGCAATATCCTGGAAGCGCTTGAGCCCACGTAGCAGCGTCTGTGGTCCG
>JBEKYG010000609.1:0-3876 GCA_049511215.1 Acidobacteriota bacterium
CCGCATCATTGTCGATCCCAAAAACCCGGACCTCGTCTATGTGGCGGCGCTCGGCCACCTCTATTCCGAAAACGAGGAACGCGGGCT
Source organism: Acidobacteriota bacterium (assembly GCA_049511215.1). Classification (GTDB taxonomy): domain Bacteria; phylum Acidobacteriota; class UBA6911; order UBA6911; family UBA6911; genus JAFNAG01. The sequence continues at coordinate 88 of JBEKYG010000609.1, forward strand.
CTATAAAACGACCGATGGCGGCAAGACCTGGACGAAATCGCTCGGCATCAAGGTGGGTGACCGGGCGATCGGCGCCTGCGATGTGGTCATGGATCCAAGGGACCCGAAGGTGCTCTACGCGGCAACCTACGACAAGGGCCGGCTGCCCTGGATGTTCAGACTCGGAGGACCCGGAAGCGGCATCTACAAAACCACCGATGCCGGCGCCAACTGGACAAAATTGACCAACGGGCTGCCGGGCGGCATGATCGGCCGCATCGGCATTGACGTCGCGCGGAATGACCCGGATGTCCTCTACGCAAATATCGAAAATGCCAACAAACCCGGTATGTCCGACGCGGACCGCGAGAAGGAACTGTTTGCGGGCAAGTCGAGCGCAGGGATGATCGGCCAGGAAGTCTACCGGAGCGACGACACAGGGAAGACTTGGCACAGGGTGGGCCCCGAAAGACCGCCAAACGGCTGGACAGGCTCCAATCCATTCGGAGGCAATCCCGGTTATTATTACACGCAGATCCGGGTCGACCCGAACGACGTGAACCACGTATATGTGCTGAGCGTGGGCGTAACGCATTCAACGGATGGCGGCAAGACCTGGAGCTCCCCGTTCAACTTCGGCGGCGATAACCACGGCTTGTGGATCGACCCGGCCAACTCAAGCCACATGCTTCTTGGCTATGACCACGGCATGGGGGTCACCTGGGATGGTGGAAGGAATTGGCTCCACCCCGATAACCTCCCGCTCGCGCAGCTCTACGCGATCGGTTATGACATGCAAGTGCCTTACAACGTTTATGGAGGGCTCCAGGATAACGGCTCCGTGCGCGGACCAAGCTCCAAGCGGGGCGGCGCGCCGATCGTCTTCGAAGACTGGCAGACGGTTGGAGGAGGCGACGGGATGTACAATGTCGTCGACCTGGTCACGAGCCGCTACCTCTACAACGAGTCGCAGTTCGGATCGATTGAGCGGACCGACCTGCTCACGGGTGAGACGAAACGTATCCAGGATCGCGATCCTTCGCTTCGCTTCGTCTGGACGGCGCCTATCCTGGTCTCGCCGCATGACCCCAACACCATCTATCACGGCGCAAACAAGGTGCTGAAATCGACGACCCGCGGAGACACGTGGGTGGAGGTCAGCCAGGATTTGTCCACCAACGACCCGAGCAAGTTGGTTGTCGACGGCAAGGGCGGAGATGGGGACATTCAATATTGTGCCATTACCACGGTCAGCGAGTCGCCCTTGGTCAGAGGCCTGCTGTGGGTGGGCACCGACGACGGCAATCTCTGGGTGACCAAGGATGACGGCAAAAACTGGACCAAGCTCAACGATAACCTCAAGGGGCCCGGCTATTGGGTGAGCCACGTGATTGCCTCAGCCCACCAGCCCGGGGCGGCATACGTAACCATCACCGGACTCCGGAATGATGACTTCCGGGCCTTCGTTTACAGGACCACCGACTTCGGCCAGACCTGGACGTCGATCACCGGAAACTTGCCCAACAAATCGGTCAACGTCCTCGTCGAGGACCCGAAAAATCCAAGCCTGCTGTTCGTCGGCGTGGACTTCGGCATCTACGTCACGATCGACGGCGGCAAAACGTGGACCGAAATGAAGGGCATGCCGACACAGCCGGTGCATGATCTGTTGATCCACCCGCGCGAACACGATCTGATCGCAGGTACGCACGGCCGCGGGTTCTTCATCACCGACATCTCTGCTCTCGAGGAACTCGACCAGCAGGTGCTGGGGCAGGACATTTACCTGTTTGACGTCAAGCCCAAAGTGAAATGGGTAGCGCGCCGGGGTAACGTGGCAGCCTCGATCAACTTCAACGGACCGAGCGAGCCGAACGGGATGGTCATCAACTACTACCTCAAGGCGCCGGTTTCGGGTGATGTCGTCGTCCAAGTACTCCAGGGATCACGCGTGGTCTCTGAGACCAAGGGCCCGAATGTAGCCGGCCTCAACCAGGTGCTCTGGACCATGCGCACGACCCCGACCACGATTGCCGGAGCACCGCAGACCGGCCAGGGTCGCGGAGGCGGGGGAGGTGGATTCGGCGGTGGGCGCGGCGGGCGCGGAGGTGGGCCGGCCATCTCCTCCTTCGGCGGCTCCACTCCGGCGAATGCGGGAGATTACATAATTGTCATCCGCGCAGCCGGCAAGGCGCTGTTGAAAAAGACCCTCATTCTCGATGACGCTTGGTTCGACAAGATGTTTTGAGAAAGCGGAAAGGATTTTAACCGCAAAGACTCCAAGACTCTAAGGCGCCAAAAGTCTTAATCCTTGATTTCTTGGCGTCTTAGAGTCTTTGCGTCTTGGCGTTAAAATCTAGTTACGGCTATGCTGCACCAGGTTCTTCCTGGCTGAGGGTTTTCTTCCACTGTCTCAATCGCAGCCCTGTTTTATGTCTCGATGTATCCGTGCCTCATAGCGTACTGGGTGAGTTCGGCCGTTGTTCGAATACCCAGAGCCTGCATGAGGTTGTACTTGTGGAACTCCACCGTCTTGGTGGAAACCTTGAGGACTGCGGCAATCTCCTTATTCGAATGCCCTTCCGCAACCAACTGGAGCACCTCGCGCTGGCGCGGCGTCAGGCGGCTTTGCAGCTTTTCCGCGGAGTCGGTGGGCTCGAGAAAAGACCCCATCATGTCTTTCGTAACCAGCGGCGTCACGTAGGTTCGGCCCTTAAGCACCTCGTGGATAGCAGTGACCAGCTCCGATGCTGCCGAGCGCTTGATCAGATATCCTGAAGCCCCCGCCCGGAACGCCTCCCTGACGTAGTCGATATCCCCGTGCATGGTAAGGAAGATGATCTTGGATTGAGGCACGCTCTTCCTCAACTGGCGTGCCGCCTCGATGCCGTTGAGCAATGGCATTGAAATGTCCATCATGATGATATCGGGTTTCAGCCGGACGGCCGCGTCGATCAGGGCACGTCCGTCCGCCACCGTTCCAACAAGATCGAAGTCGGATTCGAGCAGGCTGGTCAGTCCTGCCAGAATCATGGTGTGGTCGTCTGCCAATAACACGCGCGGCCGATTCATCCTTGATCCCTCCACACCCTGACGCTCCCCCAGGCAACTGAACCCGGCAACCGCCGCGAACGCCCGCGGGGCGCCAAACAGTCCCATCCCTCGTAATACCCAATTATAATAACATTCTCTGAAAGGTTATTGGAACGTGGAAACTTCCCACTGCAATCGGTTACTTCCCAAAAGGTCTGAGGTTGGATTTCGGTTCCCCGCGAACGGCTCCCCAGGGCGCGGAACATTGGCGCCGGTCCGGGCACGGCGGCCATAATTTGGTGAGGTAAACCTCCGGCTCTGCCGGAGGACTCGCGAAGTTTGACAATTCCGGGAGTAACCGGGCGAAGTGCTCCTAATGAATTATCCGAGGTGAATCGGGAAATCCAGCCCCGCAGGGGCGACACAGGCTGTGTCGCCCCTTCAGGGCTCGCTCCAAATCCCTCCGCGATACCCAGGGCTTGCGCCCTGGGCTGTGCTATGCCGCCCCTGCGGGGCTGTGTGAGCGTGAGATGAGAGGCATTTCAATGAATGTCGGAGAGACAGGTGATGCCGCTTTGAGCGGCTCCCAATGACCGCTTTGAGCGGTTCACAAAACATGCCTCCGGCTTTGCCGGAGGTTCCGTGACGTTATGGTTACGCCTCGGGCCGCAACAAAATGCCAAGTTATTCTTGCGCGAGCCCTTAGGTGACAACCCTCGCCCAGTTGGCGAGATTTTTTGCCTCCAAGACTCAAAGTCTCCAAGACTCGAAGAATTT
>JBEKYG010000610.1:0-3876 GCA_049511215.1 Acidobacteriota bacterium
GGAACACATGGACATGGTGATCGTCGGCCCGGAAGCGCCCCTCGCCGCGGGGCTGGCCGACGGCCTGCGCGCACACGGCATCGCGGTGTTGGGCCCGAGCCAGGCGGCAGCGCGCCTTGAGTCAAGCAAAGTGTTTGCCAAAGAGTTCATGGCTCGTCACGGTATCGCCTCGGCCCCCTTCACGGTGCACTCACAACCACGGGAAGCGCTTTCCCGCGTGGATGCCGACGACACCCGTTACCCGCTCGTTATCAAGGCGGACGGGCTCGCGGCCGGAAAAGGAGTTGTAGTGGCGCGGAGCCGTGAGGAGGCGCGCGAGGCCATCAGGCTCATCATGGTCGAGCGGCAGTTCGGCGCTGCCGGCGACAGGATTGTGCTCGAGGAATTTCTCGAAGGGACGGAGGCATCTTTCATCGTCTTTACCGATGGAGATACCATCCTTCCCGCCGTTGCTGCTCAGGATCACAAGGCAGTCTTCGATTGCGATAAAGGGCCCAACACCGGCGGTATGGGCGCTTACTCCACGGAAAGCATCCTCGGACCCGAATTGCAGAATTCGATTCTCGACCGAATCGTCCGCCCGGTCATTGACGCGATGCGGGCTGAAGGCGCCCCATTTCAGGGCATGCTCTACACCGGTCTGATGCTCACTACCGCGGGACCACGCGTGCTCGAGTTCAACGTGCGGATGGGCGATCCCGAAGGTCAGGTGATCCTGCCGCGGCTTACCAGCGATTTCGCCGCCTTATGCGAGGCGCTGTGCCTGGGCCGGCTGAAGGACTATCAAGCCGTCTGGTCGAAAGAAGCAGCCGTGTGCGTGGTGCTTGCATCAAAAGGCTATCCGGGCGCCTACGTCAAGGGTAAGGTAATCTCAGGTTTGAAAATGGCCGAGGAGGACGAGCACGTCGTGGTATTTCATTCCGGCACTCGGCGCGAGGGGGAAACATTGCTGACGGACGGAGGACGAGTGCTGGGTGTGACTGCCGTGAACCTCGATCTGTCGTCCGCGGTGATGTCGGCCTATGAGGCGGTCAACAAGATCTGCTTTGAGGGCATGCATTATCGCCGAGACATAGGCGCCAAAGGCCTTAACAGATGAGGAGGGAATGGCTTTCCATTCGTCAATGGTGAACTTACCGATTAGTTCATGAGTAGGTTGACATTTGGCGGCATAAATAAAGAGAGGACAACCCTATATCCGTCGGGATCGGTATCGGGATCGGGATCGCAATCGCAATCGCAATCGGTTGTGTGGGTCTGCAAAAGCCGATAGCGACTGCGATTGCGACTGCGATCCCGATTCCGATACCGATGATCGCCACCCAAAGCGAACACGACCTTCGTCCAGATCCTCTCTTTTTATGATCAAATGTCCACCTATTTATGAACTGATTAGCAGCTCGCTTGGCCCGCAAAATTTAGGGGCCAAGGGGCCAAGGGGCAAAGGGAAAAAACCAGTTTTTGGCCCTTTACCCCTTAGCCCCTTTAAACAGTGTCTATATTTCATTTACTCTCAAGTAATTGTGTAATTTCCTAAACCTCAATCGTTAGTCGGAGGGAGTTTGTGAGCAAACCAAAAGTAGCCGTTGTGCTGGGCAGCGATAATGATCATCCAGTGATCCAGGACATGATCGGCATTCTGCGCGAATTTGAGATTCCGCACGAAATTACAGTTTCGAGCGCACACCGTTCCCCCGACCGAACGCATCGCTATGCCGTGACCCTGGAGGATCGGGGAATTCAGGTCGTTATCGCTTGTGCTGGAGCCGCGGCGCACCTGGCCGGTGTGCTTGCTTCCCACACAATTCTGCCGGTAATCGGTGTCCCCATCGATTCGTCACCGCTGTCGGGACTCGATGCTCTGCTTTCCACCGCCATGATGCCTGCCGGCGTGCCGGTGGCGACCATGGGGATCGGCAAGGCGGGTGCCACCAATGCCGCCATACTCGCGGCCCAGATATTGGCGCGCACGGATCCCGACCTGGCGCGGCGGCTCAAAGAATATAAGAAGCAGCTCGCCGATCGGGTCGAGGAACGCGACCGGGAACTGAAAAAATCCCAGTGAGCGAATCTGCCCGGCGGAAAGGATTTTTACCGCCAAGACTCCAAACTAAAATTCGAGATTCGAAATTCGAGATTCGAAATTGTAAAATCTCGAATCGCCGATTTCATGGCGTCTTTGCGTCCTGGCGTTAAGATCTGGTTCCGGCTATGCCGAGCAGTGTCCCGTTTTTGCCGGGTGTCACGCAGGTATGAAGTCCAGCACCAAGTTTTACATTTGTACGTTCGGCTGCCGCTGCAACCAGGCCGACAGCGCGGAGATGCGGGCGAGACTGTGCGGCGGCTCTCTGCATGAATCCGAGACCCCTACGGATGCCAGCCTGATCGTAGTTAACTCGTGCACGGTTACCCGGCGCGCGGATCAACAGGTGCGCCAGTCCCTGCGCCGGCTGCATCGGGAGAATCCTGACGCGACAATCGTGGTCACGGGCTGCTATGCCGAGCGCGATCCGGAAACGGTGGCGGCAATTCCAGGAGTAAGCCTGGTGCTGGGAAACGCCGACAAATGCCGTCTGCCTGAACTATCGGGCGACGGGCAAGGGTCCATGGGAAGAATTATCCGGACGCCGCTCGAGGCTGAGAAGGACCGGCTCATCATCGGCGCGCTGCACCTTGGCGGCAAGACACGCCCCTACGTCAAGCTCCAGGACGGATGCGACGCGCGCTGCGCCTATTGCATTGTCCCTTCCGTTCGCGGCCATGGACGGAGCGCGGCGCCTGAGGAGATCCTCGCCGAAATCCGGAGCCTCGTTGATCGTGGTTACCAGGAAATCGTGCTGACGGGTGTCCATCTGGGATCGTACGGACGCGGACTGCCGCAGCCCATCCGGCTGGCGGAGCTGCTGCGCCGGATCCTCGAGATCCCGGGGTTGGGGCGGCTCCGGCTCAGCAGCGTCGAACCCATGCGCTTTGATCGCAGTATCGTGGACTTGGCTGCCGCAAACCCGGCTTTCGCGCCGCACTTTCACATCCCGCTGCAGAGCGGCAGCGATCGCATTCTGCGCCGCATGCGCCGGCCCTACACCGCCGCGCGCTTCCTCGATCTGCTCCATTACATCCGGGCCAGCCTGCCGGCCGCGGCTCTGGGCACGGACGTGCTGGTCGGATTCCCGGGGGAGACAGACGACGATTTCGAAGCGACCTTGGATCTGGTTCGAAAATCACCGCTTACGTATTTGCATGTCTTCCCGTTTTCCGCGCGGGAAGGCACGGAAGCCTGCTCCATGCCTGAGCAGGTGTCTCCTCGCCGCCTTCACGAGCGCTGCGAGATCCTGCGCGAGTTCTCCGTTGCCCGGAATCTTGCGTTCCGGCAACGCTTCGTGGGGCAGGTTTTGCCCGCCATCAGCCTGGCCGAACAGGAAGGAATGGGGAAATCGGTCGCACTGACCGCAAACTACATCCATGCCCGCATCGGTGGACCTTCTGTGCCACCCAACCATCTGATCCGCATCCGCATCGATGAGGTTGACGCCCAAGGCACCCGCGCTACTTCAGTTTAAACCGCCAAGACCCCGGGACGCCAAGAGGATTTTCATAAAGGACTCTTATTCATCGTTTATTTTTGGCGTCTTGGGGTCTTGGCGTCCTGGCGGTCAAATGGATGTGCCTGATCCCTTAGTCTTGCAGATTATTCCCATCATTCTGCCGGCACGCGTTCCCTCCGCCCGGAAGGAAAAGAACTCTTCCGGAGTGGATAGATTCTTTATCCGTGACTTCTTTGCATTTTGCAAAGAAGTTTCGGTGAAAGCTGAGTGTTGAAAGCTGATCGCTCAAAGCGCGCTGCGTATTCATCTCCCATGCTTGGTTGCGGCCAAA
>JBEKYG010000611.1:0-5497 GCA_049511215.1 Acidobacteriota bacterium
TTCTGCGAAAGGTCACGCCGGGGACCGCCGACAAGAGCTACGGGGTGGAAGTTGCGCGCCTGGCCGGGCTCCCGCGCGAGGTCGTCCGCCGCGCCGGCGAGATCCTCGAACGTCTGGAGAAAAAAGAGATCGACCTGACCGGGCGCCCGCGCACTCGATCTACCCAGGAAGTGATCGAAGAGATACAGAAATCGCTCTTCTGAAATTCGGATTGCTGAAATGCCGCGAATTGTAGATTTGCGCCTGACTTCCCCGCTGTTCCAATTGCTGGTAGTGCTGGCGATATCGTTTCCCTATTTTATCAACCTCGACAAGTCGGCATTGTGGGATGGAAATGAGACGTTTTATGCGGAAACGCCAAGAGAAATGCTTGAGACGGGGAATTACCTTGCCCCAATGTTCAATTACGAGCCACGGCCGCAAAAACCTCCCCTCACATACTGGGTGGTGCTGTTTGGATACGAGGCCGTCGGGATAGGCGAACTCGGTGTGCGTTTGCCGATTGCCCTTGCCGTTGTCGGGACGCTCCTGTTCACCTACGGCATTACCCGGCTGTTGTTTTCCCAGCGGGCAGCTCTCCTGTCCGCGGCAATGCTCGGCACAACTTTGCAGCTATTCATTCTCGCGCGCAAACTGCCGATTGATGTCCTCCTCCTATTTTGGATGACCGGCACGGCCTATTTTCTTGTTCGGGCCGTGCAGAAGCATTCGCGCCGTGATTGCTTGCTGGCCTACCTCTTCGCCAGCTTGGGATTTATGACGAAGGGTCCAGTCGCATGGATCATACCTGGGCTGAGCTGTTTCATCTGGGGCCTCCTGGCGAGGCGCTTGAAGTTCAGCTCGATGCATCCTTGGGCAGGCGCCATCATTCTGATTGCTCTGTCAGCACCCTGGTATTTCTTGACCTACCAGCGCTACGGGTGGACCTATATATCCGATTTTTTCATGAAGGACAACTTCGCACGATTCGCCACTGAGATCCGCGGTCCCGCCAGGGGACCGTTCTATTATTTCGGCGTCTATCTGGGCTATTTTTTCCCCTGGTCGCTCCTCAGTATTGCGGCTGGTGTTCATCTCTGGCTGGAGCGAAAGTCATTGCGCGAGCAGAATGATCTTGGCTATGGTTTTCCCCTGATCTGGTGCGCGGTGACATTTCTTCTCTTTTCGATCTCCAAGAACAAGCAGGAATACTACATTATGCCGCTCTATCCGCTTGCCGCCGCCTTACTGGCTGGAGCGGTTGATAGAACCCTCTTCACCGGGAGCCCATTTCACGGCCACGTACGTCCGCATTGGAAAGCCGCGATTCTGGCAGCCGCTCTCCTGTTCGTGGTGCTGGCCATTCTGTCTCCTTTTATTTTGCCATCTCTGATCCCCGGCCGGACCGTGCTACACTATGCGCCGGCCGTTGTTTTATCTCTCGTAGCGGCCATCCTGGTTTGGCAGTTATCCCAGGGCAGGCTTCTGAGAAGTGTATCGGCTGTTGCGGTCTCCATGTGGTTCGTTTTCATGCTGGCAGGTGTGTCCTATCTGCCTGCAATCGAGCGGCTGAGGCCCGTGAAGGAGATCTGCAGGGTCATTCAGGCTGAGGCCCAGACCGAGGATGAGATTGGCTATTACCGTGCCGCCGTACCGAGCATCCTTTTTTACCTGCAGCGGCAGATTTTCGCGATTTCCGATCCGCCCACCGGTACTTCAGGGACGGATGCGGCCTGGAGTTGTATGTTTTGGATCGATGTCGACAACTGCCCACGCGACTGACAATCACGCTGGGTAAAGAGAGCCCGGCCGGAGATGGAGATGAGTTGCTCCTGGTTTCAAACCGGCCTGCTCAACGAATAGTAATTCCGGGCAATCAGAAGAATCCATGAAGGGCAAGCTTTCAGCACTTATTAAAACATTGGTTACGGCGCTGCTTTTCTACTTTCTTTTTCGCAAGATGGATTTCCAGCAGTTTGGCGCGACTATCCGCAATGCACGTCTTGGAGTGTTACTATGCTCCTTTGCGCTTCTCTGGATCGGGCACTACATGTGCATTTTCCGGTGGCGCATGCTCATGCGGCCGCTGATGCCGGTGTTTTCCCTGACCCGGCTTTTTGAGATTTACTGCATCGGACTTTTTTTCAATCTGACTTTCCCTACCGCAGTCGGCGGAGATGTGGTCAAGATGTATTATGCGGGCAAACCATCCCGGAAATACGCGCAGAGCTTTGCGGCTACATTCCTTGACCGTGATTCCGGAATGCTGGCAATGATGATAATTGCCGTTGTCGGGACCATGCTGCTGCCGCTGAAGGTTCCCGGGATTCCGGTCTCACTCGTCATCTGGGTTTCTTTCGCCGGGTTTATGGTTCTGAACGTCGTGATCTTCATGCCCTATATGCATCGTCTGTTGACACGGCTGCTGATCAAAATGCGGCTCTCCAGAGTCGCCACGAGGGTGGATGCCATCTCCAGCGCCTTCCAGATCATGGGGAAAAACCCTCGGGTTCTGTTCGACTCTCTTTTGATCTCCATGCTCAACCAACTGCTGGTCTTCGCATACACCTGGGTCACAGCCGTGGCTCTGCACATTTCGGTTTCGTTCCTTTATTTCCTGGTGTTCATCCCCGTCATCACGCTGATAACCATGATTCCCATCACCTTGAGCGGCACCGGGCTGAGGGAAACTGCATTCATGAGCCTGTTTGTCGCGATCGGCGTCGCTAAGGAATCTTGCTTTGCCCTGGGACTTCTCAGCTCGATCATGATCCTGGTGTCGGCAATACCGGGCGGTATTGTGTACATTTTATTTCGGAACCGAGGTGATTTGCAGCAAATTGCGGCGATGGAGACTGACTTCCGATGAGTTGCGAGATCTCCGTGATCGTTCCTGTTTTCAACGAACGCGAGAACCTCGAGCCGTTTGCCTCGTCACTGTCAGGAGTCTTGATGTCATTGGGCGAGGACTACGAGATCATCTTTGTCGATGACGGCAGTTCGGATGGCAGCATAGACTGCCTGCTGACGCTGGCGGCGGCAGATTCCAAGGTCAGGCTCGTGCAGTTTTGCCGCAACTTTGGCCAGACCGCGGCGCTGGCCGCAGGAATCGCTTTTGCGACCGGAACGATTCTCATTACGATGGACGCCGACCTGCAAAACGATCCTTCGGACATACCGGCGGTCCTGGCCAAACTGAGAGAAGGCTACGATGTCGTCAGTTGCTGGCGAATCCAACGAAAAGATGTCTGGCTGACACGCACCCTGCCATCGAAAATAGCCAACTCTCTGATCTCCTGGTTCAGTGGGCTGCACCTGCATGATTACGGCTGCACCTTGAAGGGATACCGTGCCGAAGTGCTCACTCACATCCGTCTTTACGGCGGGATGCACCGATTCATTCCTATCTATGCTGCCTGGGCCGGAGCCAAGGTGGCCGAACTCCCGGTGCGCCACCACGCACGCCTCCACGGAACCAGCAAGTACGGGTTGAGCCGCACCCACAAGGTGCTCCTGGATTTGATCACGGTAAAGGTGCTGAGCAGCTACTCGACCAAACCAATGTATGTATTCGGCGGCACGGGCCTGATAGCCTGTGCGGCTGGGGTTGTATTCGCGGCCTGGACTCTCCTGGACAAGTTCCTCAATGGCATCAAGGCGCACAACAACCCCCTCCTGCTTCTGGCGGTTTTTCTCTTTCTTCTTGGTGTGCAATTCATCTTGATGGGGCTGGTTGCCGAACTGCTGATCCGAATCTACTTCGAATCTCAGGGCAGGAAACCTTATCTAATCCGTCGGACGTGGAATCTTGCAGTAGAATCTTCCACGCCCGCAGGTAGGGCCAAATACACGGCTCAGTAAAGGAATCCGACTTGTTTTCTAATAATTTTGCATTTTCGCTACCGGCGCGGGTTGACTTTGTAGGCGGTGGAGGCAAGACGAGTCTGATCCTCAAACTTCTGGAGGAGTACTCCGAATCGATCCCTGTCGTGTATACCACGACGACCCGCATGCATCCGCCGCACCCTGTCGACGGTTTGGTCGTCCTGTCCAGCAACAACGAAGAGTATCTGGAAATGATTCTCGAACGTGCCGTGCTTTGCTGGCACAGCCATAGGAGGTTCGTAGTTACCCACCTGTCCAATGCACCTAATCTGCTGCGCGGTGTGGATCGGGGCTTTGCCGAGCGCCTCGACCGGGTTCTTTTCCCAATGATTTTGAACGAGGCCGACGGCGCGCGCGGCATGTCCCTCAAAATGCCCCGCGACGGGGAACCAGTACTGCTGGCAGGCGCGAATTACCTGGTGCCGGTGATTGGGTTGGACTGTCTGAACCGCCCGCTTGGGCCGGAGACTCTCTTCCGTTGGGAGCTGGCCTCCCACCGTTATGGGCTGAGCGCCGGTGAGGTTTTGGTGCCACAGGTGGCCGCCTCGATTCTGCTCCACAAGGAGGGTGTGTGCAGAGACTGGAAACCCGGCGTGCGCATCATTCCATTCATCAACAAAGCGGATTCAGATTCCGACGACCGGCTGGCCCTCTCCCTGGCAAGCGCGCTGCTGCGTAATAGTAACTTTCCAGTGGAGCGTGTGGTATGGGGCAGCCTGCACAATTCCAGAGCCGCGGCTTTCGGCGAATCCACCGACAACCGCGAATGAACGCACTTGGCAAAGACTTTTTACCTCCAAGTCTCCAAGTCTCAAAGTCTCAAAGAGTTTAAATTCTTAATAGCTTAGAGTCTTGGACGTAGGTTTTGGTTGCGGCCATGCTGAGCAATCCCATCCTTACCAGCAAAGACAACCCACTAGTGCGTGCGATACGACTCGCCGCAACCCGAGCCCGGCGCAGTTCTCCTGAATTGGTGGTAGCTGAAGGGCTCCGCGTTCTCGAGGAGGCCACAATTGCCGGCTGCGTGCTGGAGGCCGCCCTGATCGAGGAGGGCTTCGGAACTGATCCTCGAGAGAGAGCATTGCTTGACGCATGGTCCGGTCGAGGCTTTCCCGTTCGCCGCGCAGCCGCTTCAGTCTTAAAGGGACTCTCGGATGTCGTTTCACCCCAAGGAGCATTAGCGCTGGCGCGCATCCCTATTCTCACACTGACAGAGGTAGAGAATTCTGCGGATCCCATGATGCTCTGCCTTTGCGGAATCCAGGATCCTGGGAACCTCGGGACCCTGCTCCGAACTGCCCGCGCCGCGGGAGTTACGTTGGTATGCTGCACTCTTGGGACCGTGTCCGCTCGAAATCCCAAGGCGATCCGTGCCAGCGCAGGCTCGTTCTTTCACATCCCAATTATCGAGGCGCTTACGCCGGAAGATTTGTTCGACTTTTGCCGGCGTCACCACATAACCGTGCATCGGGCCGATGTCCGAGGGGAGCGTTCTTGCTGGACCGCGGATCTCAGAGGGCCCACAGCGATACTTCTGGGTAATGAAGCGCGCGGTCTGGAGCCGGCCCTGTGGAGGGACATTCCGTCGCTCCGCATTCCCATGATTTCCACCGTAGAATCTCTCAATGTGTCC
>JBEKYG010000612.1:0-3870 GCA_049511215.1 Acidobacteriota bacterium
GTCGGTTCAGCGGCGGATCCGGGAAGCGGTATAGGCGGCGGGGAATATTGTGCTGAAATCGGTTACGATCGACACCGACACCACGGTGCACACGCTCTACGGCAAGCAGATGGGGGGACGTAAGAGCTATAACCCGAAAAACAAAGGAAATGTGGAGCTCCACATTTCTACTCATGCGGAACACAAACCCGCGTTTGGCCTTTTCCGTGAAGCTTTCATCAAGCCCAAATAGATATCCTTTGTACGCAAGACGACCAAAACAAAGCTGGTTAGCCGGACGGACAAAGAAGGCGTAGGTGTAAAGCAATGAATGCACATATGTCAGGTTATATGCGCACCATACTCGCGGCAGATGACAGCAATGTGCGATGGGTTAGAGTTACTATGGGCGAGCCTTCTGTTCATTGGCGGCTTAAAGTCAGCATGTGCGTATATATATTGACATGCGAAAAGACTTGTGTTATTCGTCTTTTCATGACGACTCCTGCCAAGAAGAAGGCCTTGCTAGCTTCCGGTACGCTGAACCCGCATCCGGAAACCGTCCGATCAGAGCTCTTTAAGATGGATTTCTTCGACCCGTGCGATCGCGCTCAGGTCAAATATGAGATGTTGCGTTCCCATGCGGTTGACGGAGATCCTGTGGCGGAGGCATGTCGGCAGTTCGGCTTAAGCCGGGAAAGCTTCTATCAGATTCAGCGAGCTTTTAGCGAGCTCGGGTTCAGTTCCTTTCTTCCGGAAAAGCCGGGCCGCAAGGGCCCCGTAAAACTCAAGGGCGAAGTGCTCGCGTTTGCTTTGGAAAAGAAGAAGGAGAATCCCGATATGGATCCAGCTCAATTGGCTGCTCTGATCAAGCAGCGTTACGGCGTCGAGATCCATCGGACGACCGTAATGCGGGGGATGAAAAAAAAACGGCGCTCGCCGGCAGAAGATGAGCCGGCGGGAGGAATTCGTCGCAAGCGACGACCCGGTACAGGCAATTTATGAAAATGTCCGCCACGAGGCATTGCAGAACTTGGAGCCGCCTTCCTGGGCCCTGGAGCGAGTTCGCCGGTATGGAGTGGTGGGCTTGTTTCCAGGCTCTCAGAAAGACTTCCTGTTCATCCTCTACAGCCAGTGCGTTCCTCGTCCTGCCTGGAGCGGGAAGAGCGATTTTCATCGGGAGAGACTGCATCAGGTTTATGAATTCCTCATTCAGGGGGTGACAGAAAATGCGAGAAATGCGAGCGGCCCTCTATGCGCGGGTTGCCTGCGCGACACAGCAGACGAAGCACGCGATCGTGTCCCAGCTTGAAATGTTGAGGGACTATGCCGCCAGCCGTGGGATGAAAATCATCGAAGAATTTACGGACGAAGGACCTAGCGGACTTCGGCTGGATCGTCCCGGCCTGGACCGGATGCGGGGTCTGGCGGAGCGCCGCGGCATCGACGTGTTGTTGACATGTGGTCCCGATCGGCTGGCACGGAGTTTTGCGCTGCAAGTTCTCATCATCGAAGAGTTGGAACGGTGCGGAGTCAGGACCATGTTTCTGGACAGGGGGCCGGCTGACGAGCCACTCTCGACGCTGCGTGAGATCACGGGAGCAGTGGCCGAGCTCGAGCCGTCGAAGGTAACCGAAAGAGATAGGCACGGTAACCGCCATAGGGCTTGCTGCCAGGAGATGGTTTCTGCCGAGCTGCCTTTCGGTTATGGACGCATTCCTGGACGCGAGAGCACGGCGTCACACGTGGAAATACGGGGAGGTGAGGCAGCCGTAATGCGAAAGATCTTCGATGGGCGTAGCCGTCTCCGGATACACGAGAGGAACGATTCCGTTGATGCGGCATCACGCGGCAGGGGGCAGAGAGATTTTCATTCTTCTAAACAGAAAGTTGAGTGAAAAATGCGAGCAGCGATTTATGCCCGGGTCTCCAGCGAGAGGCAGGAGAAGGAACATACGATTGGGTCGCAGTTGGAGGCCTTGCGGGCATACGCGGCCAAAAACGGAATGGAAATCGTCGAGGAGTTTACCGACGAAGGGTATAGCGGCGCACGCCTGGATCGCCCGGCCCTGGATCGGATGCGCGATCTGGCGGAACGCCGGGGGTTCGAGGTGCTGCTGGCCTACTGTACAGATCGGCTGGCACGCAAATTTGTGTTGCAGGCCTTGATCCTGGATGAGTTGGAACGGCTCGGCGTGAAGACAATTTTCCTCGAGGGCGGGGCGGCGGACGATCCGCTTTCAAAGCTGATGCACCAGATCACGGGAGCGGTGGCCGAGTTCGAGCGGGCGAAGATTACCGAAAGATACAGGCGTGGCAAGCTCTATCGGGCGCGCTGTGGAGAGATTGTCTCTCCGGACGTCCCGTTCGGTTACGCAAAAATCCCCCGGCGCGATGGTGTGCCGGCCCATGCCGAAATACAGGAAGCCGAGGCTGTCGTAGTACGGAGGATCTTCGATGCCTATGTGAAGCAGGAACTCACGGTACGTCAGATCGCCAAGCGGCTCACCTTGGATCGGACACCGACGCCGAGAAGCGGCGGCGGGCAATGGAGCTGGTCAGCGGTGGACCGGATTCTGCGTGAGGAGGCTTACATCGGGACCTACTACTACAACCGCAAGCACTGCGTGCCCATTGAAGGCGCCTACGGCAAGAAACGACAGCGTTTCAAGTGCACGCTACGGCCAAAGGAGGAATGGATTCCGATCTCCGTGCCGCCGATTATCGACCTGGCGACCTTCCATGCTGCGGCCGGTCGAGCCCGAGAGAACGAGGCATTCTCTCCGCGCAACCTCCAAGAGGGTGGTTACTTGCTGCGCAAGCTTGTCCGCTGTGGACGATGCGGATGCAGTTGCTCGGCACTCACCAGCAAACAAACCTACGGTGGGAAGGTTCACAGCAGCCACTACTATGGTTGCCTGCGCACCACGAGCGGTTTTCTCAAGCAGGAGCGATGCTCGCAAAGGCGTATCCGTGCCGATGTGCTGGACGAATTGGTGTG
Source organism: Acidobacteriota bacterium (assembly GCA_049511215.1). Classification (GTDB taxonomy): domain Bacteria; phylum Acidobacteriota; class UBA6911; order UBA6911; family UBA6911; genus JAFNAG01. The sequence continues at coordinate 2,981 of JBEKYG010000612.1, forward strand.
GGAAGAAGTGAGCACCAGGCTGCAGGACCCGGCGCTTGTCATGGACGCTTACCAGGATCACCAAACCCAGCGCAGGGATCCATCAGACCAGGACGGGTCGACCGAGAAAGATGAGAGGCTGAAAGAACAGATCAAGTTGGTCAACAAGGAACTGTCGCGGCTTTTGGATGCGTATCAGTACGGTGCGCTGGAATTGCCGGAGTTACAGAAGCGGCGGCAACTGGTAAACTCGAAGATCGAGATGCTCAACCGGGAGCAGGAGTTATTGAGGAAAATGGCTGCCGAGAAAAAGAAGGAGACAGACACCAAGGCAAGTCTGGGGGAATTCGCGGCCTTGGTTTCGACCAACCTCAAGCGGATTTCGTTCGAGAACAAGCAAAAACTGTTGCGGATGGTGTTGGATAAAGTCGTGGTCAACGAATGGCGGGTAGACGTGCATTATAACATCCCGCTCCCGAAGCCCGCCCCAACGCCCGAACAAAAAGTGTCAACCAAATTCGATTTGCGTTCCACATGTACCTTGTAATGTTGAGAAATCAGTAATGTGGAGTTACGCGTCACTGCTCGGATATGTCTTGAGGTTTTCGTCACGGGACTCCACATTACTGATACACATCAGAGTGCCTCGAGCCACTCCAGAATAGAAGGATTCTTACGCCATGACCGGGTGCTGGTTTTTTCTGGCACCACCTTGGCTTTGTTGATGGCTTTGCGTTTTGTCTCGAGATCGACAGTTGCGTAACGGTTGGTCGTGTTAACGCTGGCGTGGCCTAGCCCTGCGCGTGCCCCGGAAATCATTTAATAGCAACCACATCGGTTAGTTCGCCACCCAGCAGCTTCGCTCCCAGCGCAATATCTTGGAAGCGCTTGAGCCCGCGTAGTACTGTCTG
>JBEKYG010000613.1:0-3860 GCA_049511215.1 Acidobacteriota bacterium
GCGGGGATCGGTTCAAAGCTGCCGGCGGCGGACCAAACTCCGCGGCTTGCGATGGCATGGATGTGCGGATGGAGATTGAGGCGGTCGCCGTAGCTCTGCACCGAGAGGACGACACCGGGAAGAGCCTCGGGGCAGGCCTGAGCCCTCGCAGACCCGCCCTGATCTGAAAGGTTTTTTCAAATTGGCGATCGGCGCCGGCTTTCCCTGGTTGCTGGACAAGCCAAGGTTTTAAATGCCTACCCCAAGAAGCGCTTTCCGGCGGGTGTGCGCACAAGTTGACCGCGGCAGCAAGATTAGATTTTGTTAATATTTTGGTTGACAACTAACTCATGGCAGCCGTAGGATCGCATTAACCCAATAGGTGGATTGTTGCAAAGGTTCCCGTTCCTGTGGCGATTGAGCCTGAGTGAGCACTCCATCCCCAATTCCGCCACCCGTTGAGAAACGCATGTCGGCGGCTTTGTTTGGAATTTCCACCGCGCGACACTCGCGGCTGTGCAGGTTGTTGGTGGTGATCTGTAACCAACTTGAAAGCGACAACGAGATATGGCAATCACGCTGGATGCGCGTGAATGTCAAATGCAAACGTTGTTATTCGGTTTTCCTATCCACTAGGAAGATTCTATGAAACGAATTCTTGCTGCTGGTGTGTTGTTATTCCACTGAATCAACGGCTCCAAGTTGCGTCATACACCGTCAATCGGATTACGGGGGACCATATGAAGACTCTGCGATATGTACTTGGTATGCTTTTGATTACATTCGTGCTGTCTGTGAATGCGTATGCCCAATCAATCAGCCAGATAGTCGTTCTGGGAGACAGCCTGTCTGACAACGGCAATTTCTACGCCGCGACCGGTTCGCCCGCGCCGCCCTATTGGCAGGGGAGAGCGTCTAATGGCCCCGTGGCGGTGGAATATCTCGCCCAGAGCCTGGGAGTTCCCCTGAGGGACTTCGCATGGTACGCGGCCACAACCGGCATTGGCAACGTTGCAGATGGCGGAACAGTAGACACATTTGGCCCGTATTCACTGCCGGGGATTACAACGGTATTTCAAGGCGCGTTATTCTATCATCTCTTCCCCATCGATCCGCACGCGTTATATGTCGTTTGGGGAGGGCCGAACGATTTCTGGTATGTCACTGATGATGCGTCCGCCTCCGTGGCAATCGGGAAGGCTGTGAACAATCTGGTGAATATCGTCACGACATTGCAGTCTCTGGGGGCGAAGCAGATTTTAGTGCCCAATATGCCCGATCTCGGCAAGCTCCCGTTGATTCTGGCGTATGGGCCGCTGATTTCCGACTTCTTCACCCAGATCTCGTTGGGGTTCAACCAGGCACTACAGGCGAGCCTGCCGCAGGGCGTTCATTATTTCAACACGTTCTCACTGTTTGCGAACATAGTTGGCAACCCTGACGAGTATGGGTTCGCTAATGTCAAAGACCCGTTCATGCTAGCGCCGCTGGGCGCGGATCCGAATAAATATCTCTCTTTCGACGGTGTACATCCCACTACGGCGGGGCATGCAATATTAGGGAATGCCCTCTATCAAAGCGTTGCTCCGACAGTGATCATCGGGGGATGTAACTCGGGCGTCCCGAACCCGCTCTTTAGCACCGGATACACCATATCCGACTTGATAGCGCAGGCCGCCATAAGCGCCAATAACCACGGCCAGTTCGTGAGCACCGTTGCTTCCATTACCAACGGACTAATGAAGAGTGGAGTCGTTTCTGGAAGTCAAAAGGGTGCAATCCAAAGCTGCGCTGCCAAGGCAAAAATCCCGTAGCTTGTCTAGTCGCCAGGAAGTTTCATTGTAGATCGATGACAGTGTGGGAGTAGAGACTCAAGTTCCACAGCAAAACTATCAAGCATTTTATTCGTGGAGGAGACCATGAGAACGAAAGCAATCGTTGTGTCTTTTGCTGTTATGCTTGCAGGAAGCCTGATTGCCAGCGCCGAACAAAACGGTCAACACCAAAATGACAAATTCTTAACCATTACTGGCACCGAAACGGTGGGTATGGTGATCGACCCCGGAACATATACTTTTTTAAAAAGTGGCAATACAAAATTACGCGGGAAGATATCAGTCTATAACGATCAGTATCTGGATTATCCGCAATTCAGCGGAGAATCAATTGTTACAACTAACTGCGACATCGGAAAGGATGGGACGGGGCACTGCTGGGGTGCCTTTTGGCCGACCAATGAAGCAGGATCCGGCAATTTTGTCGGTACTTGGGAGGGCGAGTTCAATTTTTTAACAGGGAACGGAAGCTATAAAGCAGTAGCTCATGGGGTCGGTCCTCTTGATGGTTATGAGGCAAGGACAGACGCATCCTATCCAGCGGGAGATCTCGTCACGAAAGTCTTTCTTACAAACGACCGATAAAGAGCAGATTCGGTTGCCGAATCTGCAGACACCGTACCTTACTATCAGGTCGATGAAATAACTGGCCACATCCGTCCAACCAGACCTGCTGGAGAGGCGGAATCAAACTCACCCGACCCCTTAGGGCGGAGTCTGGTGACGGATTTGGCATTATGTCCAAGAAACGTTATGAGAAGGAGCCATCATGGGGGTGTTACAAGACACCAGCTAAAAGTAGCAGATGTGAGACTGCTTCAACAAAGGGCCGCTCTTCGGGGTGGCCTTTGGTGTTTTTGCAGCCTGTCAGTCTGATCTTCTACCGCTTGAGATGCAGGGTGCAACTCCTTGGGTAAGTCAGGTGAAGGCTACCCGAGCTGGCTGCCACGGCACTCTCAGGAATTGGCTGGGAGGGAGTGCCGCTGGGTGCTTCATCAAATCCCACTGGAAACCAATAAAACCTTCCCGGCTTCAGGTTCCTGGGAATCACTTGCGGTGAGTTAAACCGTATATAACATTATGAAATTGTGTCCACCCGCAAAAGACGCCTGCATGGCGGGATTGGTCTGATCTTGTCCTTTCACACCCTTGAAATCCACGTGGCATTGCTTCGTTGAAGCAGCCATAAGGTAGCCCGACTTGCGACATGAATATCGACCGGAATCCAGGCTCAAGATGCAATCGGGATGTAAATCCTTATCTTCGCTGGACTTAATCTGGTTGTGACAATGCTCGTCGTCCTCCAGCGGCTGGCGCAGAACATCGAGCACGTGGCGCTGGAACTCCGGCAACTCATCCAAAAACAGCACCGCGTTGTTTGCCAGGCTGACCTCGCCTGGCCGAGGCAGCGTGCCTCCCCCAATCAGCCCGGCATTGAAAAATAGTAGTTCGCTTTTTCCAGGTAGGGGGAGGATAGCAGCACTTGGGGTGGAAATCACCCGGAATTGCTCCACCGGGCAGGTGACGTAGGGGCTTTTTCCGAGGCGCGAGGAGCAAATCGGCGCAAAGGGTGAGGAGAAGCGTCCCCCGAGCTCGGGGGACGCTTCTCCTCACCCTTTTGCCATCATCGGCGGGGCACACCTTTCTCATGATAGCCTGGTTCTGTTCCGAAATGACCCGCGGCGCAACGTGGTGCAGGCTTCCAGTCGACGCCATCAAACAGCCGACCGGAGGCCTCCCAAGCAAGAAAATCGGCATCCGTTTCCAGGGTTGTGGAAGCCCGGGGCGGCGGCGGTCGCGCGGGGGGATTCCAGAGCTTGAGGTGGCGCAAGATCTTTTCGATGATCGCAGCGTCTTCGATGAAGCTGAAACGCCAAGAAGGGCTTCTACACCACCTCGGCCCATGCGGCAGCGACGGTCACGCTCAGGGTGGGACAGAAGGTCCTGCTCCGGGAGACGGTGGCCATCAACCCGGGCAAACCCTACACCAAGCAGGTCCCCGTCCCGGCCGGCATCGACGAGCACGATCTGGTCGCTTCGATTTCG
>JBEKYG010000614.1:0-3860 GCA_049511215.1 Acidobacteriota bacterium
TGCCGGCCCCAGACTACTACACGAAGGAGGAGATGCTGGAGGTGGTCAATAGAGTTACGGCCGATTCTCAAGCATTCAACCTCATGATGATTCAGCGCGCGATGAAAACCATGGAGCAAGAAAACGGTGCCGATCTTCGCTTCGTCGTCAATAAACTCAAAGAAAGCCGCAACAAGAACTAACCGGTCCCGCCGATGTTTGGGCGGACCGATCCAGGGGAGATCACAGGTGAAAATAAGGGGCAAAGAACGGCGAGTGTGGTTGATCATTCTGGCTCTTGGATTGTTGTGGTTGCCGCTGGCAGCCCAAAGCTCCAAGGAAGGCGCTAAGGATGGCGCTAAGGAAAGCTCTAAAGGAGGCACTGTCGACTATGGGCAGGTGCGCCCTTCGATTCAAAAATTCGAGGCGGCCATCCTCGCTGCCATCAACGCAACCTTTAACAACCCGCTGGGCGTGAAGGCGGCTCCCAAAGGGGCCTATCTGCAGGGGTACGGGTATACCTTCAGCTTCCTTGTCAACATCCGCTGGGGTATATCCCACACTCCTTTTGGTGATTATCTGAATACTCCGGACCAAACCCCTGAGCAGAGGTCGCAGCGCATTGATGCATTGAAGGACGCACTCGTAAGCGTCTTATTCTATCTGGGGAGTGGAATGGCCCAATTGGAGAAGGATAAGTACGTTACGATCACAGCCTTCTTTGAAGAGACCAACCCCGATGTGGGGACTGTAAACAAGACGGTTATCCTGAGCATACTCAAAAGTGATCTTGATGAGTTGGGCAACAAACAGGATCGCCTTAACGAATTCAAGAAAAAGGTGAAAATCGTTGAGTATTAAGGTACAGGCAGTCAAATCGCGCAAACTGATTGGTCAGGTCTTTCTGGAACGAGGTCTGGTTGACGAGGAAGAACTCCGCACAGCCCTCAATCTTCAGGAGGAATCGCGGGAAAAGCTCGGCAAACTGCTCGTCGATCTCGGCTATGTTTCCGAAAAGGATTGTCTTGCCGTCGTATCGGAGCACCTGGACATTCCCGCGATTTCAGGCACGGAATATCCCGCCGTCCCTGTTCTGGAAAACGTCCTCACGTACCGTTTTATGAAGCAGTGCAAGTTCGTTCCCATAGCGATGGAGAACAACACACTCACGCTGGCGATGACGGATCCACTGGATGATGCCACCCTTGATCTCGTTCGCCAGACGACGGGATTCGCCGTGAAAGCGGTCCTCGGAGCCGAGAGTGAGGTGATGGACGTCCTCGAGAAATTTTACGGCTCTGCCGCCTCCACTTTCGGCCGGATCATCGAGGGCATTGACGAAGGCAACCTCGAAGCCCTGTCGGACGAGATCGAGGATATTGAGCAGTTGAAAGACCTCGCCTCCGAAGCGCCCGTGATCAGGCTGGTAAACCTGATTATCTCCAAGGCGATCGAGAGCAGGGCCAGCGATATCCACATTGAGCCGTTCGAAAAGGACCTGAAGGTCCGCCTCCGCATTGACGGCATTCTCTACGACATCGAATCTCCTCCCAAAAAGCTCAAAGCGGCGATCATCAGCCGCGTCAAGATTATGTCGAAGCTGAATATCGCGGAGAGACGCCTGCCGCAGGACGGCCGCATCAAGCTGAAGGTTTTGGGGAAGGACATTGACTTGCGCGTCTCCACCCTGCCCACGATGTACGGCGAGAGTGTGGTCATGCGCATTCTCGACAAGAGCAACAGCGACCTTTACGACATCCGCCGCCTGGGCTTTCCTGAGGATTCGCTGAGGGATCTGGAGGCGCTCATCCGCCGGCCGCATGGCATTTTGCTGGTTACAGGACCGACCGGAAGCGGCAAGACCACCACCCTCTACAGCGCTCTTGACACGATCAATCTTCCCGACAAAAAGATCATCACCATCGAGGACCCTGTAGAGTATCAGATGGACGGCGTTAACCAGATTCAGGTCAATCCTCTGATCGGTTTGACCTTTGCCGCCGGCCTGCGCCACATCGTCCGTCAGGATCCTGACGTAATCATGATCGGCGAGATCCGCGACCTCGAAACCGCCGAAATTGCGATCCGAGCCGCCCTGACGGGCCATTTGGTGTTTTCAACGTTGCACACCAATGATGCGCCCAGTGCCATTACGCGGCTTGTCGACATGGGGGCGGAGGACTACCTGATTGCCTCATCGCTGCTAGGCGTTCTGGCCCAGCGCCTGGTTAGGGTGATCTGCCCTCACTGCCGCGTCGAAGTCTTCCCAGTGGCCGAGATGCTGGATGAGATCGGTTACCGGCGCGGCAATGGTCATGAACCGCACCGTTTCTATGAAGGCCGGGGCTGCGAGCGTTGCTCCAACACCGGTTTCATTGGGCGTGTGGGCATCTACGAACTCATGCTTATTTCCGACGAAGTTCGCAAACTGACGGTAGGGAAAGCGGATTCGGGACAGATTCGCAAGAAGGCAATGGAGTATGGCATGCGCTCCCTTCGGGATGATGGCTGGCTAAAGGTCAGACAGGGCATGACAACGGTTTCGGAAATTTTGCGAGTCACCCAGGAGGTCTGACAACCGGGGATTTTATGGCAGCCTACCTATACAAAGCAGCGACGATGGATGGCAAGGTGGTCGAAGGGACAATGGATGCGCCCGACCATGGGACCGTGTCGATCAGACTCCAGGAGATGGGCTTGCTCCCCATGCGGGTGGCGGTGCCGCGAAAGCGACCATGTTCACTCGCGACATTCCCTGGCCATGGAAGCACAGGAGGGTTAGACGCAAGGACCTGCTGGTTTTCACCCATGAGCTCCACACCCTGGTTAGATCAGGCATTCCTCTCGACCGTAGCCTTGCCGTGCTTGCCAAACTGGCTGAGAGCGCGGCGCTGTCCGAGGTCATTCAGAATGTGCTCAGGGCAGTCAAGGAAGGCAAATCCTTCTCCGAGGCGCTGGGGGAGTATCCCACAGTGTTTCCCAAAGTGTATGTCAACATGGTGCATGCCGGGGAAGTCGGCGGGGTTCTCGAAGAGATCTTAGGGCGCTTGACCATCTTTCTGGAGACCAGTGAGAACCTGCGCTCTTACGTGGTCAGCGCTTTGATCTATCCCGCTCTGCTGTCGGCAGTGGCAGTGGGGAGCATTTCCGTCATGACGTTGTTTGTCGTGCCGCGCTTTGCTGCCGTTTTCAAAGACATGGGAGTGCCGCTCCCGCTTCCCATGGCAATCCTTCAAGGGCTCAGCGGTTTTCTCACCGGTTACTGGTGGCTCCTTGTCATTGCCGGCATCCTGATTGGCGTCTACCTGCATCGGTTTCATAACAGCCCCGTGGGGCGGCTGCAGTGGGATCGCTGGCTCCTTCGGCTTCCCCTTTGGGGTGGAGTGGTGCGCAAGATTGAGGTGGCGCGTTTTTCACGGACTCTGGGTACACTCCTCCACAGCGGGGTTCCGCTGTTGCAGGGGATGAATATCGTGCGGGAGATCCTATCGAATCAGGCCATCGCCACCACGATCGAGCCGATTCGCAACGGAATCAAAAAAGGGGAAGGGATTGCTCAACCGATGAAACAAAGCGGCGTCTTCCCGCCGCTTGCGATGCACCTGATCGAAGTAGGGGAGGAGTCGGGCAAGCTCGACACCATGCTGATCCAGGTGGCCGAAGTCTATGACGTCGAGGTTCGCAACGCCATTAAAAACCTCATCGCCTTCTTCGAGCCGGCCCTGATTCTGGCGATGGGCATCATCATTGGCACGATCGTGGTCTCGATGCTGCTGGCCATTTTCAGCATCAACGACATGCCACTCTAGGATGTCACTTTGGAGCACGGTGGCAGGAGATAGCTCCAAAAGCGGCGTCTTGCCGCCGCACTCCAAAGCGCC
>JBEKYG010000615.1:0-3856 GCA_049511215.1 Acidobacteriota bacterium
CATCCGGCGCTTCTTGCGGAAGCTGCTCCGCGCATCGCGGCCTGTGACAATTGCGATCTCCTCCAATCCTGGATTCTTGCGGCAAGCGAGCCCGACACCGAAACGCTGGCCCGGCTGCTCGCTTGATTCGAGATTCGAGATTCGAGATTCGAAATTGGACATAACCTCAGGACCTTCGGGCTCTCGAATCGTCTTCATCTCGAATCTCGAATTTCGAATCATCTTCATCTCGAATTTCGAATCTCGAATCTCCAATCGATCTTCAGTGACTTTGTTCTGATCGTAGCCGCTCCCGCGCCGCCAGGTATAGGAACGTTGGCGATGAGATGAAATTTCTGCGCCAGAGTCGCCGGGGCTCCTGAAGCAGGCGTGGTAACCACTCGAGGCCACACGCTCGCCACGCTTTTCCGGGACGGCGCACGCGCCCCGCAAAGTAGTCGAACACGGCGCCGATGGCTCCGATGACCCTAACATTCAATGAGGCCGCGTTGAGATGAATCCACTTTTCTTGCTTTGGAGCCGTCATTCCGACCCACAATACGTCAGCTTTGGCCTCGTTTACGGAGGAGATCATTTCCGCCGTTTCCTCATCAGAAAAGCTATTCCCGTAAGGGGGAGCGAAGCTGCCGGCGAAGATTATCGAGGGGAACAGCTTTTCAAATCGGGAGCGTAACGCATCGAGAGTCTTCCGGCTTGATCCTAGAAAATAATAGCGCCTTCCCCCCTGGCTGTTGAGAACACGCGATAAGGCCTCAAAGAAATCTGACCCTGTAACTCGCGTCCTTAGCCTGCCTCCGCATAACCTCGAAGCGAGAACGACACCGGTTCCGTCCGGAGCGACCACAGAAGTGCGTTCAAGTGCTGTTCTGAAGGCTTCGTCATGGCGGGAAACGATTAGAGAATGGGGATTGGCGAAGGCAACGGTAAAAGGAACTCCATCGTTTTCCAACGCCCCAAGCGCACAGGTAACGAGTGACTCGAGACCTAAGAGGCTTACGCGAATCCCAAGGATTCGCTCCGATAATAAAGCATCTCTTTTCTGCCTAGTCAGCAAGGTGCCTCCTTCCGACACGCAGATTGACGCGGATAACGCATGATCCATCAGCGTTTATCCGCGTGAATCCGCGTCCAAAAAATGCATCGGATGTTTATGAATACCGTCATATACATTCATTAGCTGCTTGTAGATAGATTCGTCGGAGTATTGTGTCCGCGCCTTTTGCCTGCCTGCTTCGCCCAAACGCTCGGACAGTTTTTGGTCATCCCAAAGCTGCTTAATGCAGCCTGCCAGCTGGTCAGCATTACCCGGCTCATAAAGCAATCCGGTATGCCCATCCTCAACGATCTCAGGCAACCCCCCGATGCGGGCGCACACGATCGGAATTCCTTTCGCCATCGCTTCGACAAGCGCCATCGGGAATCCCTCGTAGCAGAGTGTCGTAAATGCCATCAAGCGCATGTCGCGGTAAAACTCGCTTAAGCGAGGCGCATCCAGGTGACCCAGAAATTTCACGTTGACCGGCGCCTGCCGCACGAGATCTCTCATCCTCCAGAAATCCCCCGCCACTTTGAATGGAATATCCGGAAGCAAGCGGGCCGCAGCCAACAGTGTCGGCACATCCTTTTCCGGACTGACGCGCCCCACGTACCCAACATAATTCGAATCTCGAATCTCGAATCTCGAATCGTCTTCATCTCGAATCTCGAATCTCGAATCTCGAATCAACCCGCCAGGGTTCGGTATTACCGCCATGCGCTCAGCCGGAAAGCCCTCGCGCGCATAAATATCCCGCTGGAAAGCTGTCAGACAGATGAACCGGCTCACGTGCGCGCGGAACCAGCCTGATCGTCGCGCAAATGCAGTTCGGGCAGCATAGCCAACACTCTTAGGCAGGCTGTGTTCGCAGTTGTGCCAGGCGCAGCGCCATTCACGGCCTCCCAGGCATTCGTGACACACTCGGCCATCGCGCATCAGCAAGGCGTTCGGGCAGACGATCCGGAAATTGTGCAGCGTCATGACGACCGGCACATTCCGCTTAGTGCACTCGGGCAGGATGGATGCGGAAATGAATGGATATAGGTTGTGAACATGCACGATTTCCGGGCCCGTCGAATCCAGCATTCGTGCAAAAGCCCGACGGGAGAAAGGATTATAGACGCCGGCAAGGCAAGCCTGCAGTTGCCCGAGCGCCTTTTGACGGATTTCTGCGCTGCCGCGGGAAAATCGAATGACGTGATGTCCTTTTTCCTCCAGGAGAGCGGCGAGATGGTTTACCGCCACCTCCTCACCGCTCACCTTGCCGTATTCGTTATGGACGAGTGCGATTCTCAAGAGCGCGAAAAAAGATATGAATAAGGATTAAGGATTGGCGCAAGCTCCGCAGCCCCAGGTCCCAGGTGATAGCCGATTAGGGGCCGGCCGAAAATGATTCGCCGCAGCGGGTAATTCGTGTGGGTAAACCTCCGGCTCTGCCGGAGGACTCCCAGAGTTTGACAATTCCGGGAGTGACCGGGAAGAACGCTTGCTGTTGCACTGTCGCGTTTGCATTGAGAGGGCAAGCCCCGCAAGGGGCGGAACAGTGAGAGCCCAGGGCGCAAGCCCTGGGTTTCGTCATGGGATCCGGAATTAGCCCTGAAAGGGCGGCACAAACTGTCCCGCCCTTTCAGGGCTGACCGCATGCTGATACGCTACTCAGGGCTCACGCCCTGGGCTTTCGCTGTCTGGCCCTTTCATGGCCATGTGCCGGTGAGAACAGATGCGGGTTAATGAACGTCAAATGCGTGTTAGGTGAGATGCCGCTTTGAGCGGCTCGCGATGACCGCTTTGAGCGGTTCACAAAACATGCCTCCGGCTTTGCCGGAAGTTTCTCACTCACCATGAGGCTGCAAATTTGGCCTTGTCAGTCCATGTCTCGGATCAATCCCTCTGGCCCTATCGCTCATCCATTTGGCCCTATGTGCTTCAAGACATCCATAGGCCAACCCGAGCATGAGGAAGTGCAGGTTCCCAAAGAACTGGGCATAGATGAGAACATTGTCCGTGTACATGATGGCAGCATAGGGCACGAAGGCCGACGCAGCACTATAGAAGAGAATGCGTGCAAGCGGGGGGGAGTATCGGGCAGATCTCCATGTGTGCCAGACCTGCATGAGCACCGCGCCCAGATACAGAACTAATCCCAGAAACCCATAGTTGTAGATTATGCGCAGCCAGTCGTTATGTGGCTGCTCTAACTCCATTCTCGCATCCTTCAGCATGGTCCAGGTTGCATTGCCACCGTTGCCCGTCCAAGGGTGCTCACGAATCCCTGCCAGCATCATCTCTTGAAGCATACCTCGCCCAGAAAGCTGAACATCGTCACTGTTCTGAGTAATATCCTGGACGGATCCTTCGCCGGATCGGAACATCTTGTCCTGGAAACGCCCTGAATAAAAAACAAGCAGGCCAATGGACACGGCCAGCGCACCAATCAGACAGCGGCGTTTCATGGACAGCGGCGCCAGGCAGAGCGTCGCTAAGAGAAAACTAGCGGCAATTGGACCGCGGGTCACCGCCACGACGGGAACCGCGGCGCAGGCAAGATATAACAACAAGTCCGTTCGCTGCCGCCGGAGAATAAATAAGCATAGAAAGAAGCTCTGAAAAAACAGCGCAGAGATCGATTCCGGCGCAAGACCGGTTACTGCAGGCAAAATTCCGATCAAAAGCATAGGCAAACGAAGGAAGAGCAGAATCCCCAGGAATATTAAAGCTCCCCTGCGCATGAATAAGGCCAATGCCTCGAGGTGTACAGACGACAGCCCAAACGTTGAGGCAACGTAACCAACAAAAAGAGGGCATAGCATCTGCGCCGCG
>JBEKYG010000616.1:0-3851 GCA_049511215.1 Acidobacteriota bacterium
TTGAGAGCGAAATTGGGGACACTCCCTTTTTTCGCCATCCATTCCCAAATCTGCCAGGGCTCTCCAGGCGAAAAGTGGGACTCTCCGGAATGGCGCTTAATTAAGAGAGACCGAAATCGCCTCGTAGTACCGCTGAATCAGGCGTTTAAGCCCCGAAGGGGCGGGGCACGAAAGCCCAGGGCGTGAGCCCTGGGCTTATGAGTATCCAGGGGACCAGCCCTGAAAGGGCGGCGCAGGCTGCTTCGCCCTTTCAGGGCTGATTCCTTGCTCAACCTCAGTTCCCAGGCTTGCGCCCTGGGCTTTCCTGCTGGACCCCTTCAGGGTCCTATCGGACTCCTTAACCAAGCGCCACTCGGGACTGTCCCCCATTTCGCCGGAGACCATTCACGGCAGGATTGCGAAGACCCGCGCGGGGAAGCCGCTGCCGTCCTTTGGCTTTGGGAAAGTGACGACAGCCAGGGCGCCTGCCTCGGGCACTCGCGAGAGATCATCAAGGAGTTCTATCTGATACCGGTCCTGTTTCAGGACATAGGTTTCCAGGGGAAACTCATCCTTGCTGGCAACCATGCCGGGGTCCGTGTCTGTCGTCTCGTGTCCTGAGGCTCTGACCTTTCTAACTTCGTAGAGATACTTGAGCACTTCCATGCTCCAGCCCGGATAATGACTGATCCCTTTGGAATCCTTGTTCTGCATTGCGGCCATGTCGGGCCAGCGTCTGGACCAATCCGTCCTCATGACGACGAAGGCATCTCCGGGAACCGGGCCATGGCGCGCTTCCCATGAACGCACATCGTCCATCTTCAGGACGTAGTCGGCATCCCGGGCGACCTTTTCGTGCACGTCAAGGACCACAAGAGGCATGACCATTTCCTTGACCCCAATCTGATCGACCGTTCGACCTCCTTTTATAAAATGCGCCGGCGGGTCGACGTGAGTCCCCCACTGGCCGACGTGAGAAAAGGACTGGGCATAGAAACCGGATCCGGGCGCCACTCCGGGATCGTACCAGAATAGCGTCTCCGCCTTTTCATCCGGGAACCCCGGCCAGTGAGGGATCCCAGGCGCAAAAGAATGGGTCAAGTCCACAAATTCCTTGTTCTTGATCACCTGCCAGATCTCCGCGAGTGAGGGCTCTCGGGATGCTGTGCAGCCCGAATAGATGGCCGGCGAAAGAGTGGCCATCAAGAAGATTGTTCCGAGTCCGCACCCTTTTCTCATGTCACCCCCAAGAAAGATCTCGCCCAATGCTTACTCGCCTTGGCTTTCAGTGCGCGGGCGTGCTGCTCGCTTGGAGACAGCAAGGCGAACTGATCAAAGTCAGCCGGAACCAAACGGCTATCGGTCATTGGAACAACTATATCCGGAAGCGGTGTCCGGGGCAACGAGCGCCTTTTCCGCTTCTGTGATTCAGACACTACAAAGAAAGTAGCCACGAATAACACGGCGGAGCACATTCGCAAACACAAAAGATTAACGCAGAGGCCGCAGAGATCAACCGAGAGGACGCGGAAATCAGATAGAAAAGAACCCTAAAACGGGTTTTCTCTGCGGCCTCTGCATCAGCCTCTGTGAACTCTGCGTTAATCTTTTATGTTTGCGGCTATGCTGCATCGTGTTGTTCTTGTCCGTTTTTTCTTGCACTGTCTGAATCACAGGAAACGCTACAGTTGAAACTGCGGCATTAAATCAATATCTTGTAGAAGCCCTAGTTTGGAAACTGAATCGTTTTGTGGACAGGCAGCAGACCTCGAGACACCCTGACGTCGGTGATCGAGACCGAATCGAATCTTTCGTCCGATCGCCCACAGCAAAACAAAAAGGAAGACCTGACTATGCAGAATCTAGACACCAACCACCCGGATGAAAACCGGCTCGAACTGAACCGGAGGCACTTTATCGGCTATTTCTCGGCAATCGGATTAGGATCTACCCTGCTTCCGGGAGCCCTCACTGCCGTGGCTCAAGACGCGGAGAAGATCACGGTAGAGATGGTGGCCGCCGCCGCGAAAATCGCAGGGCTGACCCTGCCGCAGGAAACCTTGCAGAACATCGCCAATCGCCTGAGCGGCGCCAGGTCACTACCTGCAACCTACCAAAACATCCGTGCCCTGAATATTCCCAACTCACTGCAGCCCGCAATTGTTTTTAATCCAATACCAGCAGGCATGAAACTCCCGACTGCACGGCTGCCGCTCAAGAGAAGCCCGCTGCCGAAGGTCGCGCTGCCCAAAGTGGAAGAGGAGCTGGCGTTTCTTCCCGTGAGCCATCTTTCGAGGCTCGTTCAGACTCGACAGGTCACCTCGACTCAGCTGACCAAGCTCTATCTGGAACGGCTGAAAAAATATGACCCGGTGCTCCATTGCGTGGTCACCTTGACCGAAGAATTGGCGCTCAAACAGGCAGCCGAGGCAGACAAAGAAATTGCCGCCGGCAAGTATAAAGGCCCGCTGCATGGTATCCCGTGGGGTGCGAAGGATCTGCTTGCAGTCAAGGGCTATAAGACGACCTTCGGCGCCTCGCCCTATAAGGACCAGGTGTTGGATGTGGATGCGACCGTGTACACCAGGTTGACCGACGCCGGCGCCGTGTTGCTGGGGAAACTCACGCTGGGTGCGCTGGC
The DNA here is from genome assembly GCA_049511215.1 of Acidobacteriota bacterium. Lineage (GTDB taxonomy): Bacteria > Acidobacteriota > UBA6911 > UBA6911 > UBA6911 > JAFNAG01. Next base: position 2,621 of record JBEKYG010000616.1, read on the forward strand.
ACAGGGCGATCGCTGGTTCGGTGGGCAGACCAAAAGCCCCTGGGACCCGAACAATGCCAACAACGGGTCGAGCGGCTCCTCGGCGGGCCCCTCTTCCTGCACCGCCGCGGGTCTGATCGGTTTTGGGATCGGCACGGAGACACGCGGCTCGATCATGTCTCCCGCCAGCCGTTGCGGCGTTACCGGGCTGCGTCCCACCTTTGGCCGCGTGAGCCGGTACGGCGCCATGGCACTCAGCTGGACGATGGATAAGATCGGACCGATATGCCGCTGCGCGGAAGACTGCGCCCTGGTTCTGAATGTGATCAACGGACCCGATGGGAAGGACAACAGCCTCATCGATGTGCCCTTCAATTGGGACGCCACGGCCGATGTGAAAAAATTGCGTGTCGGCTATCTGAAGTCCACCTTCGAACCGCAGATCACCGAGGACCCGGCCAATCCGCAACGAACCGCGATGGCCAAGGAACGCAAGAAGTTCAACGACGATGCTCTCGCCGTAATCCGGTCACTGGGGATCGAGCCGAAGCCGATCGACCTGCCGGACCTCCACGCCAATGACCTCAACCTCATACTTGACGTGGAATCGGCCGCCGCATTCGATGACATCACTCGCAACAACGCGATCGATTCGATGCTAAAGCCTCCCGAATCGAGCAGTTGGCCGGCGACGTTCCGCTTGAACCGGTTCGTGCCGGCGGTCGAATACATCCAGGCAAACCGCGCGCGCTATAAGATGATGGAGGATTTCGCCAAGATCTTTGCCGACATAGACCTGATCCTCGGCAGCACTCTGAGCGTGACGAACCTGACCGGGCACCCCGAGATCAGCATCCCGCACGGTTTCAACGCACAGGGGCAGCCGACCGCTCTCAACATCACTGGAAAGCTTTTCGGCGAGCAGGAAATCCTGTTGCTGGCGCACGCCTTCCAGAGTAAGACGGATCACCATTTGAAGCACCCAAAACTGTAGGCGTCACTTGGAGTGCTGGGGCATGGCCTGAACCTTAGGCGGATCTCAGCAACGTCGTAAGTCCCTGATGGAGCGAGGGCGAGACGCCCTTGCTCCATCAATTAGAGCTTTCCAACCTGCAGCCGGGCGATTTGAATCCAAGGGTTGCCAAAAGGGCTCTCGTATAGGATGATTTCCGGAGCGCCGCGTCAAGGGACGTGCCGCAGGGTGTCATCAGAACGTTCGGAGCTGGGATTAGGCTTGAGGAGAAATATGCCT